>WRLO01000006.1 GCA_009777575.1 Candidatus Cloacimonadota bacterium | reverse complement strand
TTGAAGTCTCCTTTTTAATTATTCTGTATCTTTCAATACCATAATAATATAAGGAGGCTTTTTGTCAAGAACTATTTTTAGATAATTATATATTTTTTAACATGTTAGCACACTCGGAAATATCAGTTACTTATATGCCCATCGGTAATCCTCGCTATAAATATTCAAGCAGAAATGCTATATTGAAAACAATCGGAGTGGTGATTGACTTTCGGGAGTGGGGTCATTTATGGGGAGGGCAGGGTGGGATATACAATAATCAAATTCAAAAAAAAATCTGCAAAAATCTGCGTCCTCAAAATATTTGTAATTTGTAAACTGTAATTTGTAATTTGATTTATAATCTCCGTGTCAATACCCCTTCCGTCGTTGCTGTTCCTCCCTTGAATTTCCCCCCGAAGCAATCTCGTTACCCAAAACACAAATCCGAATCCAAAACCTATCTCGAAAATGGTTAATGGAAAATAGGGAATAGGACTATCATAAGATAATCATTTTCTACAAAGCCTGAATTCCTAAGCGGAGTAAGGATTGGTTGGGGTGGCGAGGATAAAATCCTTTATATCGATTTGAGATTATGTTAAATTTTTTTAGATAAGTAACTTATTTCATATATCATTTTTGATTTTCCTTGACAAAAAAACTAAACATTAAAAAATAACATCATTGAAAAAATAATATGATATTATTGTAGAATTTACATAAAATTAAAAGGGTTAAATATGTTGGAAAGAATTGCAGAACCAAATATTCTGAGTGATGAAAAAGAGTTTGATCGAGCTTTAAGACCAAAAATTCTTGGCGATTTTATCGGGCAGGAAAACATAAAAGAATTGCTTCACATATCGATAGAAGCTGCAAAAAGAAGGGGTGAACCTTTAGATCATGTTTTATTGTATGGGCCACCCGGATTGGGAAAAACTACGCTTGCTAACATAATATCTTCAGAATTGGGAGTAAATCTCAAGCTCAGTTCAGGACCGGTGATTGAAAAGCCCGGTGATTTAGCAGGTGTATTGACAAATCTTGATACTCGTGAGGTTTTGTTTATTGACGAGATACATAGGTTGAACCATATAGTTGAAGAATATATGTATTCTGCTTTGGAAGACTTTAGGATTGAAATTATCATTGATAGCGGACCAAACGCAAGAACATTAAAACTAGATTTATCTCCGTTTACTTTAATCGGGGCTACAACGAGAGCTGGATTATTGACAGAACCATTGAGAGCAAGGTTTGGGATAGTATTAAGACTGAATTATTACGAACAAACAGAATTAGAAAAAATAATTTATCGCTCAGCAAAATTACTCAATGTTGAGATAGAAAAAGAAGGTTGTATAGAAATTGCTCGTCGTAGTCGTGGAACACCGAGAGTAGCCAATAGACTGCTACGAAGGGTGAGAGATTATGCTCAAATAAAAGGTGATGGTGTAATCACAAATGAAATAGCTATCAAAGCGCTTGAGATGTTAAATGTTGATCATGCGGGGCTAGATGAAATGGATAAAAAAATTCTTTTGACAGTTATTGAAAATTATAGAGGTGGACCGGTGGGCTTAAAAACGATTTCTGTCGCAGTAGGAGAAGACTCAGGGACCTTAGAAGAAATTTTTGAACCTTATCTTATACAGCAAGGTTTTATGGAAAGGACTTCACAAGGTAGAAAAGTAACTCCAAAGGCTTATAAACATCTTGGAGTAAAGATGAATAAATCTCAGATGAGCCTATTTGATGAGGATTTATGAGGGGATTTTTAAACCCCATAAAATTTGTTGATTTATCGATATGAGTGGCAAGGGTAGAGATTTTTCTAGGAGGTATCATAAAAAAATCATTAACTCACTCATTAAAATGGGTTTTTTCGACAACCGTAATTAGACGATTTATTTCGTTTATATTATTTTTATATATTGTTAGATACTTTGACAGAGCAGATTTAGGGATATATAGAGCATTTTCTTTAATCTTATCTTTTTCTGCTCTGGTAAGTGTTTTTGGGTTTGGGATACTAAATATTGTAGAAAAATCAAAAAAATACTTAAAATATGGATTACAATTTGTCCTATTTAGTTCTTTGTTTGTTTCCCTAATACTATTTTTCCTGCGTGGTATACTGGCTGAGAAATATAGCTCAAGCGAACTGTATCTGTATATTCTATATGGATTTTGGCTCGTTATTCCCTTGTCGATAAAAATTCTTATCAAGTCTCTATATGAGCTGGAAATGAATTTTAAATATCTGAGTATCATAGAGACTATTAAGGTATTTGCCTATTTTACAATTACTTTGCTCTTGTTTATGATTGATTTGAAATTTTATTATTTCATTATCGCGTTTTATTTGAGTGAAATTATTGAACTGATATTGCTTTACTACCCCCTTAAAAAAACTCTTACTATTGAGCTATTTGATGCTTTAAAATTGAAATTTGTGAGACCATTGAAAATAGTCCTGAAAAAGAATTTTCATTTTTTGAGTTTTACTACTGCACCTAATGCTATTAATATCTTTACCTTAAATGCCCCAATTCTTTTAATGGGCTTGTTTTTCTTACCTGAGTTTATAGGTAATTATTTTGTAGCAGCTCAACTTGTTTCTGTCCCTTTGAGTTTTTTAATTTTTTCTCTAAGTCAAATCTTATTTCCTACTTTTAGTCTAAGTGAAAAAAAAGATTTATCTTTGAAAATTGAGGAGTATATCAGGCATGTTGTATTGGTTCTATGGTTACCAGTTTTGCTTTTTGGAGTTCTTTTAAAGTATTGGGGGTTTATTATAATAGGTAGTCAGGATATAGATTTAGTAGTATCAATCATCAATGTTTTGATAATAAAATCTTTAATTACGCTTATACTTATCCCCTTATCGTCAATACCGACTGTCTTAAAAAAACCTCAATACGAATTATATTGGTCTATAGGGTCAATATCTACTATTTGTATTATGGTATATTTAATGAAAGAAGCGAGTTTTTTGAATATGTTTTACTGTTATGCTGTTGTAAATATAATTAATTTGGTAATATTTATTGTTATGATCTTAAAAATGGTCGATAGTTACTTATGGAAATTTTTTGTATCTATTGGAAAAGGCGTAGGTTATACATTGCCAATGATATTTATACTGTTTCTGCCCAAAAAAATTTTTTTTAGTAATAAGAATATTGCTAACCTGAACAATTGGGTAATTATAGGGTGCATATTTGTAGGTATTTTATACTCACTTTCAATGTTTTTTCTTTTTGAAAAAATGTTTTTTTTGAAATTTTTGCAAAGAATGAAGAAATGATATATAAATCTCTATACATATAGGTAAGTATAATGCCAACAACAATATATAAATACGACGAACAAACTATAAATTCCTCAAATATTATAGTTAGATATTCTCACAGAAATAGAATGAAAAAAAGTTTAAAATATGTCCTGGGTTTTTTATCTAATAAATCCCAGATAGGATATAAAATCCTCGATTATGGTTGCGGAACTGGTTATTTTATCTCACAGATTAATGAACTGTTCCCGGATATAGCTATAGGTTTCGAACCAATAATATCTGCAACATATCAAGAAAACTTAGCAATTTACAAGAATTTCAATGATGTAAAAATCCATGCTCCTTTCAAGATAATAACTCTTTTTGAAGTTTTAGAACACCTACAATGGAATGAAATAAATGATATTTTAAACCGTTGCAGAAATGTTTTATTGCCAGATGGGGCTGTTTTTATAAGCGTTCCTATTGAATTGGGACCTGCGGTTATATTTAAGGAAATCCATAGATACAAAAGAACAAAAAAATGGAACTACGAATTCTCAGAATTAATAAAAACTGTGTGTTTTGGCAAGAAAGCAAAGCGTGTTAATCCAGATGATACTTTTATGGAACATAAAGGTTTTGATTTTAGAGATTTGATATATTTCATACAACAGAAACAATGGACTTTAAAAATTATAGGATATGGACCGTTGGCACACAAGCATTGGTATGGAAACTCACAGATTTATTTGATGTTGACTTCTTAAATATCTTCAAATAAAGTTCCTGTCATTCTGAACGGAGTGTAGAATCTCAAAATAAAGAAATAATGTCTCAACTTCATCGTTTGTAAAACCAGCAAACTGCGTTATTAATTTTAAAAAAAAGATAATTTTATGAAAAAAAAAATATATACCGAAAACCTTTACTAAATCTATATAAACAAAAAATAAATAGTGATTTTTAACTTTTAATTGACAAAAAGTAGCAAAAAATTATAATCTACCCAAATAATATTTTTTAAGAAGGTTTCTGATGTATAGCGAAGAATTTTATGAAAAAGTAGAGTCCTTGTCAGTCAGTTTGATTGACCTTGATGAAAAGGATTATACTGAGTTAGCAGGCTTACTTTCAGTGTTTGAGAAAGTAAGAGAAGAAATAAAAAACACGACCGAAGACACAGCAATGATAGAACCGATAAATGCGATGTGTGAGTCAATAGAAAAACTTATATTAAGAGACATTGATCCTATTGCAGACATAGATGCAGTGCATGATTCTATCCATGTAAATTTTGAAAGTTTCAAAAAGCTCGTTCTTTTGACCAATAAACCCAAACCTTCCATGGTTGACACTACATCTACAGTATCAGAAGATGGACAGACTGAAGCTGAGAGTATAACAAGTAGCTCAATAGAAACAATTCCCGAATTGGATGATATAGAAGTGGAAGAAGAAATATTGGAAGAGACAGCAGAAGAAAAAATTGCTTCAACATCAGTTTCAACTGAGAACAAAATAGAGACTGACACTTCAACACCAGTTGTAGAGAGCAAAAAAGAACCTCCGCCACAACCCAAACAAGAGCCTGTAATTTTGCCACCCTCACCAGATGTTTTTGAGACAGATCATGCAGATGACGAACTGTTTATGGATTTTATCAATGAAGCAAAAGAATATGTCTATTCACTAGAAAACAACATGCTTGAACTTGAGGAGCAGCCGGGCAATTTAAATTTGATAAATGAGATTTTTAGACCATTCCATACTCTCAAAGGCGTAAGTGGATTCATGGGTTTAGGAAAAATAAATCATATTTCTCATGAAGCTGAAAATATACTGGATAAAGCAAGAAACAGCAAACTTGATATCACACCGAATATTTGTTCATTAATTTTCAAAACTATAGATTTGATAAAAAAGATAATATCAGAACTAAATGTTTCCAATAGAGTAGAAAATATTTCTGATGCCGAATTGACAAATATTGTATCTCTTCTACAGGCAGCCGCATCTGGACAGGATATTCCAGATGTTCAGGCATTAACACCAGCATCTCAAGAAAATAAGGAGCAAGAAACACCAAAACAAGTTGAAAAAGAGGTTATGTCTGAGTCTGTTGAGGAAAAATCAAATATAAGTGAACCCACAGAAGCAGTAGCTGAAAAGGAAACCCCACCCACCCGTAGTTTCCCTACCGCCCTTGATGTAGTTGATCATGAGCCACCAGCAGTTCAAGATGCCATAAATCTAGACCCTGCTAAAGCCAAAACAGTCGAAGAAAGCGTGAGAGTTAAAACTGAAAAGCTTGACTTTTTGATAGAAATGGTGGGCGAATTGGTGATTTCATACAATCTATTCGATCAGGACAAAAATATATTAAATATTTTTGACCATGAGTTTTTGAAAAAGAAAAGTCAATTACATAGGGTCATTTCAGACTTACAAAAAGCTTCAATGGCACTAAGAATGATACCTATAGGTCAAACCTTTACAAAAATGAAGAGGGTGATCCGTGATTATTCTACACAGCATAAAAAGGCTATAGATTTAGTTTTGTTGGGAGAAGAAACAGAGATAGATAGAAATATGGTCGATTCTTTGAATGAACCTCTCGTGCATATGATCAGAAATTCTTGCGACCATGGTATAGAAAACGCCGATGTTCGACAACAAAAAGGAAAACCTATCAGAGGGACAATAACTCTGAGTGCCTATCACAAAGGAAATTCAATCATCATAGAAGTCAAAGATGATGGCAAAGGACTTGATAAAGACAAAATTTTGAAAAAAGCTATAGAAAAGAAACTTGTTCCAGAACATGCTCAATTGACAGATTCTGAAATCTTCAAACTGGTATTTTTACCCGGTTTTTCCACAATGGAAGTGGTCTCAAATGTGTCTGGTCGCGGTGTAGGTATGGATGTGGTCATGCAAGCAATCACTCAATTAGGTGGAAATGTAGAAATTATTTCAGAACAAGACAAGGGTTCAATTTTTAGGATTTCATTGCCATTAACTCTCGCTATCATAGCAGGCATGCTTGTGGAAGTTTCAGGAGAGTTGTATATCATACCTATCGCAAATATTAGACGTTCATTGAAACCTAGTCCAGAAATTTTGAATAGTGTCATGAATAAAGCCGAAACGGTTAAAGTCGAAAACAATTTGATACCTATAGTGAGATTGAATAGAAAATTTAATTTCACACCCAAAAGTGAAAATTTAGAGGATAGTCGCCTGATAATACTGGAAACAACTGAAAAACAATATGCTATTGCTGTTGATGAATTGATAGGTATCAAAAATGTAGTAGTTAAATCTCTTGGTGAAAAATTCAAAGATCTTGATGGTATATCTGGAGCGACAATCATGGGTGATGGCAAAGTAGGATTGATTTTGGATGTCAGCAAGCTCGATGTGGAAAGATAATTACGCGGCATCAATAGAGTAGGGTTGAGTAGAAATGTTTTTTTTACGCTGAGAATCATCGCAGCATAAGGCTCGAATCATCCAAGCGACACTCTTTGTCATGATCCTGAAACATTGTCATACTAAGGAAATAACCCCATATTGTAGTAGCAGTTGCGAGGAACGAAGCAATAACCTCTGTCTTGATATTAGGATGGAGGCAAGCTCCACCTCTACATTATTTTCATAATTAGCTGGAGTTTAAAACAGGTATGGATTGATTATAAGGAGACCTTTGTCACTATGAACGCAAACCTTGTCATTCCGAACGGAGTCCATTCCGAAAAGTCGATTTTTAATTAATTTTTAATATTCCTTACACATCTCGAAGAGTTGTGACGCTTAATAGAAAATGATGAAGAGTAAAAAAATGAGAACAAAAACTTTATTGATGTTCATCCTATTATATTTTGGAATAGTAGGATACAAAAGCCTTGTGGCTGAAGAAAAGATTCCCGTTCCGGGAGAAATCATCATCAGATTTGAAAACCATATTGATGATGATAAACTTGAAGAGTTTATTGCTGATTATGTATACTATGACCTCGCTATTATTGATGATTGGTCAGAATTAATTAAGTATGCTGGTTTTAAATTAATTCATTTTTATTACAACTACAATTTAGTTGAAGAAAATGAGTTTTTGAGGATGATTCAAGCAGATGAAAGGGTTTATACTGCCAATCACAACTTTGACCCTCGGTTTGAAAGAATCATAATTCTGTTAAATGATGTAGGAGACTATTGGGATTTTATTCGAGATTATTCTCAATACTATCTTTTTATGATGAACTGGTGGTGGTGTCCAGACTGTGTTCCTTCAGCATTGTATGTGTATTATGAATATAGTTCTAATACCATAGAACCATTAGAGCTTCTTAAACTTGTCAGAGCTGACAAAAGAGTAAAATTGGCTGGACTACCTTCAAAATATGTGCATGGGTCAGTGATTATAAGATTACAAAATTCATCTGATGTGTTAATAGATGAGATAGTCTCTGACTATTCACATTATGATATTCAGCATGTGTATAGTTTCGATATTCCAACTCCATCTACGCATAGGATTTTTGCATTTAATTTCAGTCTGATCGAAGTATATGACTTAATTAAAATCCTTGAAAATGATGAAAGAGTAGTTTGGGCGCAAGAACATTTATTTATGGAAGTGCTTAATCCTCCGGACCCTCCATCTAGTGACTTTGATCAGATAATCCCGTTAGCATCACAATCGAGTTTTGCTTATCCTAATCCAGTGAGAGGTGATGAGGTGATGATAAGATTTAATTTATATCCCTCCGCCCTCCCCATTACAAAAGGTGGTTATGGAGTAGAGCTACGAATCTACAACATCAGAGGGCAGCTTGTGCAAAGAATTTCTGATATACAGACTAAAACTGATGAAAATATATTTTCATGGAATATGAGAGATACAAGCGGACAAAGGGTATCGCCTGGTATTTATTTCTATAGAATCACCAGTTCTTCAAGCTCAACACCAGTAAACTACAATGAAATGAAAGAAACACTAACGGGTAGATTTATCATCTTAAACCCAGATAAATAAAAAAGGAGTAAAAAATGAAACACAAAACTTTATTAATATTCATCCTACTATATTTTGGAATAGTAGGATACAAAAGCCTTGTGGCTGAAGAAAAGATTCCCGTTCCGGGAGAAATCATCATCAGATTTGAAAATCATATTGATGATGATAAACTTGAAGAGTTTATTGCTGATTATGTATACTATGGCCTCGCTATTATTGATGATTGGTCGGAACATATATCAGTAACTGGTATTAAATTAATTCATTTTTATTACAACTACAATTTAGTTGATGAAAATGAGTTTTTGAGGATGATACAAGCAGATGAAAGAGTTTATACTGCCAATCACAACTTTGATCCTCGGTTTGACAGAATCATAATTCTGTTAAATGATGTAGGAGACTATTGGGATTTTATTCGAGATTATTCTCAATACTATCTTTTTATGAAGAATTGGTGGTGGTGTCCAGACTGTGTTCCTTCAGCATTGTATGTGTATTATGAATACAGATCTAACACCATAGAACCATTAGAGCTTCTTAATCTTGTCAGAGCTGACAAAAGAGTAAAACTGGCAGGACTACCTTCAGAATATACGCCTGGGTGTTTGTGGTTAGTATTAAAAAATTCATCTGATGATCTGATAGAAGAGATAATATCTGACTATTCACATTATGACCTTCAACTCATTTATAGATTCGATTTTTCAGATGGAATTTATACATTCAATTTTGGTTTGATAGGAGTTCATGATTTGATCAAAATCCTTGAAAATGATGAACGAGTAGTAGCTACTGGAATAGTAGGGTATGGAGAAACGCTTGATCCTCCAGACCCTCCATCTAGTGACTTTGATCAAATAATTCCGGTAGTATCACAATCGAGTTTTGCCTATCCCAATCCAGTGAGAGGGGATGAGGTGATGATACGATTTAATTTACATTCCTCACCCACCATTACAAAAGGGGGTTATGGAGTAGAGCTACGAATCTACAACATCAGAGGGCAGCTTGTACAAAGAATTTCTGATATACAGACTAAAACTGATGAAAATAGATTTTCATGGAATATGAGAGATGCAAGCGGACAAAGGGTATCACCGGGTATTTATTTCTATAGAATCACCAGCTCTTCAAGCTCAACACCAGTAAACTACAATGAAATGAAAGAAACACTAACTGGTAGATTCATCATCTTAAACCCAGATAAATAAAAAAGGAGTAAAAAATGAAACACAAAACTTTATTGATGTTCATCCTACTATATTTTGGAATAGTAGGATACAAAAGCCTTGTGGCTGAAGAAAAGGTTCCAGTTCCAGGAGAAATCATCATCAGATTTGAAAACCATATTGATGATGATAAACTCGAAGAGTTTATTGCTGATTATGTATACTATGACCTCGCTATTATTGATGATTGGTCAGAAGCAATTAAGTATGCTGGTTTTAGGTTAATTCATTTTTATTACAACTACAATTTAGTTGAAGAAAATGAGTTTTTGAGGATGATTCAAGCAGATGAAAGGGTTTATACTGCCAATCACAACTTTGACCCTCGGTTTGAAAGAATTATAATTCGACTAAATGATGTAAGAGACTATTGGGATTTTATTAGAGATTATTCTCAATATCATCTTCAGATGAAGACTTGGTGGTGGTGTCCATACTGTGGTCCTTTGATGGTCACCGTGTATTATGAATACAAATCTAATACCATAGAACCATTAGAGCTTCTTAAACTTGTCAGAGCGGACAAAAGAGTAAAACTGGCAGGACTACGTTCAGAATATGTGCCTGGGATAGTGTGGATGAGATTACAAAATTCAACTGATGAGCTAATTGATGAGATAGTATCTGATTATTCACATTATGAAATTCAACATGTATATAGTTTAGATACTCCAACTCCATCTACGATTAGGATTTTTGTATTCAATTTTGGTTTAATATGGATGCATGATTTGCTAAAAATCCTTAATAATGATGAAAGAGTAGTATTAGCCGATGAAGATATACCAGGTGAAGTGCTTAATCCTCCGGACCCTCCATCTAGCGGCTTTGATCAAATAATCACGGTAGTATCACAATCGAGTTTTGCTTATCCTAATCCAGTGAGAGGTGATGAGGTGATGATAAGATTTAATTTATATCCCTCCTCCCCCTCCATTGCAAAAGGGGGTTATGGAGTAGAGATACGAATCTACAACATCAGAGGGCAGCTTGTGCAAAAAATTTCTGATATACAGACTAAAACTGATGAAAATATGTTTTCATGGAATATGAGAGATGCAAGCGGACAAAGGGTATCACCGGGTATTTATTTCTATAGAATCACCAGCTCTTCAAGCTCAACATTAGTGAACAATAATGAAAAAGTAGAAACACTTACTGGTAGATTCATCATCTTAAACCCAAATAAATAAAAAAGGAGTGTGTTATGAAAAAAAGAATAATTTTTTTGTTAATCGTATTGTGTATATGGAGCAATAGCAATTTTTTCGCAAATGAAAGTCTTGCTCAAGCGATGTATATAACACTATACAGCCATGTAACTGGGCAAGCTTATCAAAGATTTTTGAATGATTATAGTCAATACCAGTTAAGAATATTAGATATAGTGTGTGATGAATGTTTATTGAGGTATTATTTTTTTGATAAAACCACCATTGATGTAAATGATTTTCTTAGTATGATACAAAATGATTCAAGGGTATATTTATCATCTTTTCTTGATGACTGGAGGGTTAGAACACTTGCCATTAAGCTTTCAGATGATGTTTGCGAAGCAGATTTTATAAACAGTTATTCACACATTGGTTTAAACGGAAGTGTTTATGGTATGGATACACCTTCAGATTATTTTTGCTTTACTTTTGATGACAACCAATTTTATCCCGGTGAGGTATACGATATGATGAGAAATGATGAAAGGGTTATCGATACTATGTTTAGTAAAGGTTGGAAACCTGGTGACATAATAGTAAACTTAGACAACTGGGTTGTAAACGAAGCTTTTGATGAATTTTTGGATGACTTTTCTCATATTGAGTTTATTGAAATAAGCCAAATATCGGTAAACTCAAATACATGGTTATTATCTTTCAGTTATTTACTGGATAATGAATTTTTATTATATGAGGAATTAAGACAGGATTATAGAGTAAGAGGTATTATGTTTAATTATTATATGAGAATTTTACATCCATGCTCTGGTCCAATATCTTCTTCAAATGATGAAACCCTATCAAAGATAGAACATATAACAGTTTATCCGAATCCTGCAAGGTTTGAGGAAGTAATTATAAAGATGAAAACAGATGATGATAAACTGACAGAAAAGTCCCCAGAAACCTTGTCTGATTATGTGATATCTATATACAATATAAGAGGACAGTTAATAAAGACATCTAAAAATTTTCAAAATGATGCTGGGGAAATTTCTTTTATTTGGGATTTGAAAGATCAATACAATCAAAGAGCAGCATCGGGAACATATTTCTTTAGAATAAAAACTAAAGAAAACATACATACAGGCAGATTAACGATACTAAAGTAATAAGGAGTAAAAAATGAACAGACAGATTTTAATTTGTTTCTTATTTTTAATGATATGGAATATAAGTTTAAATGCTTATGGACCCAATTTTAAGTCTGGAGAAATTATTGTCTCTTTAGAATCAAATATACGGGGAAATGATGTTTATCTATTTTTAACCTCATATTCACAGTATAGATTACAAAAAACAGAGATGATATCTGAACGATCAAACACATATCTTTTCACTTTCAATACAAACACAATTTCAGAAGAAAATCTATTGAATGTATTACTAGATGATAGGTATGTCGTTTCTGCTATGCTGAATTATTATCTCGAAAGAGAAAAAATTGGAATTTTGGACATGGTTGAGGTAGATGCGTCAGAATTTAATTTTCAAAACACACTCAATGATTATTATTTTTCTTCACAATGGGCATTGAACAATACCGGGCAAATAATTCATGGGCATATAGGAATAATTGGAGCAGATATAGATGCTCTTAATACTTGGAATTTGTTGTCTACAATACCTAATATCAACTCTAGACCAATTTTCGTAGCAGCAAGAGATATTTACCTTGAAACCACTCACGACGATCTTCAAGAAAATATGTGGCATCCACCCGGATATATTTATCCACCTCTTAACCCAAGCTCAGAATTCAACTCACATGCCACAATGACAGCAGGATTAATTTCTGCAACTTCGAACAATTATTTAGGAATATCTGGAATAGGTGGGGATCTTTTAGATATTAAAACCATAATTTTAGATAGGCGAACTCTTATTAATGGTTATCTTTCAGAAATGGATTATTTTATTGCACAGAGAGAAAACTATAACAATAATAATGGTGGGTTAAATATTGTTGCGGTTTATCATCCATATGAAGGAGTTCAAAGTATTTTTAATAATCCTACATCTCCTGCTGCCAATAAAATCAAAGAAATGGGTGATGCTGGCATACTATTCATCTGGTCATCTGGTAATACAAATTTACACATTACTGTTTCGCCTCAATTAATAAGCGAAATACCAGAAAACTTGATAGTAGTAACAGCTACTACTAATAGAGAGGTTCGATATGTTGGTCCAATAAGCGGTGGTGGAGGTTATGGGAAATATACTGTTAATTTAGGTGCCCCTGGACACAATATAGTTACTACAGGACACAGAACCCTTTTAAACGATTATACAACAACATGGGGAACCAGCTTTTCAGCCCCTTATGTAGCCGGTGTAATAGGACTGATGTATCATGCAGCAAGCGATGATTTAATTGAAAGGTCACGGACACATCCGAAAGAAGTCGCATTACAGTTTAAAGAATATCTATTGCAAGGTGTGGACAGGGTTCCTGATTTACAAGAAACAACCATCACCGGTGGTCGTCTGAACGCATTTAATCCAGTAATGCGAGTCATGGGTCTCCAGCATATAATAACAGCAGACTCCCTCATTACCAGCAACATAGCACTATCGAAAAACTGGGTAATTGACAATGGAGCAGTATTGACTATTTCTGATAGTATCGTCTATTCTGCCAATCATCAAGACCCTTTAAACCAATTTTTTGGGATTACTGTCCGTCACGGAACATTAATAATTGAAAATACTTCCGTTTATGTTCCTTTCATCAGAGTTGGTGGACCTGATAGCGCTATCATCATTCGGAATAGCAATATAAAAACAATAAGTGTTGGTGAGATAGATATTCGTAATTCTGCTCAGTTTGTCATAGAAAATTCAAGATTGAATATGGGAAATACAGCCATCAAAGTTTATTCACCAGATACAATGTTATGGATAAAAGATGGTAGTGTTGTGTCTTTTGTTAGTGGCTCAGTAGAAATTGGATTTGAGGCACTTTACAGAATAGATACATCTTCAAATATAGTTATGGGATCTCAAAGCAATCTCGTATTGAGAAATGCTGGTTTTCTTGAGATAGAAAACAATGGCAGATTGTCCCTATTGGGTAGCAGTATATTATCTCACCGTGGCGAAAATAGTCAAATATCTATCAATTCAGGTGGAAAACTAACCTTAAACAATAGTTATCTATATGCAGTTCGTCAGGGTCAGATAACTGTGAACAATGGGTCTTTCGAACTCACCCAAAGCCTTTTAAGTTTAGATGCTTCGAGTAGGTTGATTATTGCCAATGGAAGCGTGCTTGAAGCAAAGAATGATTCGATAATTCGCGGTGATTCTGAAGGTTCGCAAGTTTTTATTCAGAATTATAGTGAAGCAGAAATCAGCGATTCTACAATAGAGAAATTGCACCGTTTTACTATCCAAAACAATTCTAAGGGCATTTTTAACAATATTCATTATCGTCAAAATTTGCGTCATCTGTATGTGTTCAATCAAAGTTTAATAGAGATGTATGACTCAAAGGTATATGAAAACAATTTTCATGGCATAGCTATTAACCATTCACCGGGTCTGAATAAAATATATTTTACAGAAATTTATGATAATGCCAGATTTGGTATTCTGATAAATGGGAGTTTTGCTGAAATAAAAGAAGGCAGAATAGAAGAAAATTTAGAGCATGGAATCTATTTTCATGGAAATATAAAAAGCATCATCGGACAAAATTTGATGATCAGTAACAATAGGCTGAATCAAATTGAGGCTCTGCCTTCAGCCTTTCCTATCTTTCCACAATCCAACGCATTTCGCTCTCCGAGAATAAAATATGATGACCCCCATATCCCTAATACAGGTTATTTATTGAGAGCGAATACAAGTAATTCTCCTATCACACCGCGACTTCATGTTATCGATGTGTTGATTTCAAGAGCTGACCCCTCAAAGTTTTTTCCTTGTATAAATTGTTTTCAATTTGTGCCACCTGCCCCAGATCCGCCAATAACTCCAAGACTGCTTTATGATGATGGTATAGAATCTTTTGCTGAAGGAGATTATGAGCAAGCAATGGAGATATTTATGGGTTTGATAGAGGATTATCCTGATGATGAATACGCTATTTTAGCTGTTCCTTTATTGTTTCAAGCGAACTATTTGCATGAAGGAGATTTTGAAGAACTATGGGATTTTTTGGAAAGTATAGAGCATGACAATCTGGAAAATATAGTTCTTGAGACCAAAGGTATGGCTCGCATGTTCAATTCTGATTATTTTGATGCGATTTATATCTATGAAGACATCATTGAGCAGGATTACGATATTATCAGCACTCTACTTGCGGAATTGAATCAAGGATATTGTTATTTGATGTTGCAGGAGCAAGGTAGTAGGTCTTTTCCGACAGTAGGTAAACACCGACCTAATAACCTTGAAGAGTTTATAATATTGCAAGAGGATATATTCGAGAGAATAGAAAACCTTGGCAAAAAAGAGGATATTGAAAATATGATATCTGTTATGGATATTGAAATGGGTAATTATCCGAATCCTTTCAATCCTGAGACTATGATAAATTTCAATCTTACAGTCTCTGGAAAGGTTAACCTTGAGATTTTCAATATCAGAGGTCAAAAGATCAGGGTATTAATAGATGAATTAATGCCAGCCGGAAGCCACGAAATACTCTGGAATGGGAGAAATGAGTATGATAGCGAAGTAGCAAGTGGAGTATATTTCTATCGTCTTCAGGCTGGAGGTGAGAGTGTCACCAGAAGAATGGTGTTGTTGAAATAGGTGAGATTTCGCGACTGAGGGGTCGAGCCGTCGGAGCGGTACTTCCCCCCCCTGCCCCCAATGCTAACAACTTAAGCTGCTTAAAATCCGTAGCGGCAATCTCCGATTGCCATAAACCCGCATAAAAAGCCAATCGGAGATTGGCACTACGGAGCAGATTTTTCTTAAGTTGTTAACATTGCCCCTGCCCGCCCCATAAATGTGGGGGGATTTTCTCCAAAATGCGGAATTGAATCAAGGATATTGTTATTTTAGGTTGCAGGAGCAAGGTAGTAGGTCTTTTTCGACAGTAGGTAAACACCGACCTAGTAAGCTTGAAGAGTTTATAATATTGCAAGAGTATATATTCGATAGAATAAAAAATCTTGACAAAAAAGAGGATATAAAAAATTTAGTATCTGTTATGGATATTGAAATGGGAAATTATCCGAATCCTTTCAATCCAGAGACTATGATAAATTTCAATCTTGCAGTCTCTGGAGAGGTTAATCTTGAGATTTTCAATATCAGAGATCAGAAGGTTCGGGTATTGATGGATGAATTAATGCCAGCCGGTAGCCACGAAATACTCTGGAATGGGAGAAATGAGTATGGTTTAGAAGTAGCAAGTGGCGTTTATTTTTATAGATTACAGACAGAAAATGAAACATTTATTAGACGAATGATGTTAATAAAATAGGGGAGGTATAGATGTTTGTTGTGAGATTAATTTTTTTGCTGACGCAGGCAGTGACAACAGACGATAAAATCAAGGAGAAGTATGGACTATATAATATCTGACAAGGATTTTGATGCGTTTGCAAAATTAGTTTATGACAAAGTGGGCATCCACCTAACGCGTGACAAAAAGCAATTGCTTCAATCTCGTGTAAATAAGGTATTGCGAAAACGCGAAATCGGTAGCTATCGAGCATATTACGACATCATCAAAAATGACGATAGCGGAGATGAATTGGTAGAATTTATCAATTTGATATCGACGAATGTGACTCATTTTTTCAGAGAAGAAAAACATTTTGAATTTATCAAAAGTGTATGGCATGGCAATTTTGATTTCAAATTTAGCGATTCCGTAAAGATATGGAGTGCTGCCTGTTCTTCAGGTGAGGAGCCCTATTCAATAGCTATAACGATGAAAGAATTGTTAGGAGATAAATATCCCTTTGAAATATTTGCAACCGATATATCTTCAAAAGTTTTGAATATGGCTCAACGCGGAGTTTATCCTATAGCTTCAGTGGAAAAAATGGATAAATCTATTTTGAAAAAATATTTCCAAGAAGGTAAAAACAATTCAGCAGGTATGGTTAAAATAAAAAGCAATATCACTCGTCATGTCAAATTTAGCCGATTAAACCTGATAGAACCGTTTAGACTACCTCACAATTATGATATAATCTTTTGTCGCAATGTCATGATATATTTTGATTTACAAACAAAAGAAAGTATAGTAAACAAGTTTTATGACTTTATGAACAAAAACTCTTATCTGATGATAGGACATTCCGAAAGTTTAAATGGCATAAAACACCCATTTCAATATGTTCAACCCGCAACATACAGGAAAGTATAATGTCTTTTAGCGTATCGGAATATAAGTATTTAATTCAACCGGGCTATATGTATATCACTGAAAATGCCACGAGCATCTATGGCGTGACAGGTTCAGGCGTATTTATAGGATTGTTTGATGAAAAGAATAAATATTCTGGATGTTGCTCGTATTTATATCCGAGTCCTCCCAATACGAAAGTGCTGTCGACAAAATATGGTTCAATAGCGATAAAACACCTGATAAAAAAAATGAAAAACAAAGGCTCAAGCGTAGAAGATCTCAAGGCTCATTTGATAGGTGGTAGCGACAGTGAAACGAGTAATGATTATGGGCAAAAAAATATAAATATCGCAGAGACAATATTAAATTATTTTACTATCGAGATATTATCATCAGATACAGGTGGAAAAATCGGTAGGAAATTTATTTATGACACAGAAAGCGGGCATAGCCTGACTTTCAAAACAGAAAAAATCAGAAAATCTGATTGGTATCCTTACGAAAAAAGAAAAACGGGTTAGGATTGTACCGACGGCAGATAAAGTCGTTGAGGAAGGAGCCGTTGAAAGAGGAAATGAAGTTATGTTGAAACAATTAGTAGTAAATATTGCTGATATGAAAATAAGCACGAAGCCGGATGAGTTTCTCGTTACATACTCGTTGGGTTCCTGTGTGGCATTAGCTATATTTGACCCTTATATCCAAGCTGCTGGCTTGATTCATATCATGCTACCGGATTCTACAATAGAAAAAAATCCTATCAATATAAATCCTTATAAATTTGTAGATCTCGGAGTTCCAGCTTTATACAAGGAGCTATTTAAGTTAGGTGCAAAGCGAAATCATGTAATCACAAAAATAATTGGTGGCAGTAATGTGATGGATAAAAACAAATATTTTAATATAGGTGAGAGAAATTTTACAGCCGTCAGAAAAATGCTCTGGAGAAATAATATGATTATTCACAAGGAAGATGTTGGGGGATCAAAAAGTCGCACAGTGCGTCTTTACACATCAACAGGTAAGGTCTTGGTGTCCAATAGTTATGAGGAGTATGAATTATGATTTCAATGAATGACATTTTGAAGCAAATCGAGTATATCCCCGTCTTCAATAGGACAGCGCAAAGAGCCCTTCAGCTGCTTGTGGAAGATGTAGATCACAATAAAGAGATAGCAGAAGTGATAAAATATGATCCTGGATTGACTGCCAATGTATTAAAGTTGGCAAATTCGGCATATTTTGCCCATGCAGTAGAAATCAAAGACCTTAAAGGTGCAGTAAATTACTTAGGTCGCGATAAAATGTATCAAATATTGACTTTATCAACAGCCTCTCAATACTTTAAAAAGCTATCTAAAGGCTATGAAATGATACAGGGTGAATTGTGGAAACACTCAATCAGCACAGGCATAATAGCCGAACACCTATCATTTTTAGAACCTAAAGTGAATAAAAGCACCTTGTTTACAGCAGGTATCCTCCATGATATAGGGAAAACAATTCTGAGTTTATGGGTCAGTGATTTATGGACCGATATTCTATATTTAATAGAAAATCAAGGCTTAGACTTTGTTGAAGCGGAAAAACGTGTTCTCGGATACACGCATGCCCTAGTAGGTGGTGCAATATTACAGCGATGGTTGTTCCCTGACGATGTTATACTCGCAGCAAGAAACCATCACGATTCAAAAATACATCCAAATCCAGTGGTGCGAATCATACGACTATCAGATTATTTTGCAATTTCCATGGGATTTATGTCACAGCAAGATAACATGCTTTACAAAGGTTATGAAGATCTAATGGACCACTACAAAATCCAGACCAAAGATCTAGAGAATATCTTTAGTAATAGCATCAACATAATACAGTCAGTTCTTGACGATTTTACAGCAATAAGTTGAGGTAAACATGCCAATAAATATTTTAGTAGTTGACGATTCTGCATCAATGCGAAAAGTATTAAGAAAGTCTATCCAGATGTGTAATATCGGTAGCATAACTTTCTTTGAAGCAGAAAATGGCCAAGAGGCTTTAAATGTATTAAAAGGTGAGTGGATAGATTTGGTATTTACAGACATCAATATGCCAGTCATGGATGGATTTGAGTTAGTCAATAAACTCCATGAAAACGATCTAACCAAAAATACTCCTATAATAGTGGTAACTTCAGATGTAAGTGCAGAAAATGCAGAAACGGCAAAACGTAATAATATCAAACATATAATCTATAAGCCATTTCGTCCTGAGGGTATCAGAGATTTATTGATAGATTTACTCGGATTAGAAATAATGGAGGATGACGATGATTCAGAATCTGAAGGACTTGACTTCTAATATCTTAGAAACAATGTTTTATCTGACAGAGGAAACAGAGCCTATACAAAAAGAGCAAAACTTTAAGTATGCCGTTTGTATAAAAGATGAAAAATTAGACATGATTCTGATGTTTTCAGGAAGAACAGCAGTCACAATGACAGAAAATTTTCTTGGCACAGATGATATAACCGATGCTGATATAGTAGACACATTGAAAGAAGCTATCAATATCATAACAGGCAATTTTATAAGAATATCGATGAACGACCAAAACGCAAAAATAAATATCCCTTTTATGATAGATAATATATCCTCAATCAAAACAGAAAGCTACCAAACTGCAATGCTTTTTTACAAAGAAGAGCCTCTCAGCATTTTATTAAAAGTGGGGTAGAAAAATGCTTATCAGGAAAATCAAAGTCTTAATTGTAGATGACAGTGCAGTAGTCAGGAAAGTTTTGACATCACTCATAGATGCAGAACACGATATGGAAGTAGTAGGAACCGCACCAGATCCTTATTCAGCAAGAGATAAACTGGTCAGTCTTAAACCTGATGTCATGACGCTCGATATTGAGATGCCAAGAATGGATGGGTTGACTTTTTTAAAAAAGGTGATGGCACATTTTCCAATTCCTACAATTATTGTCAGCTCAGTAACAAGACAAGGCTGCGATACATCCATGAAAGCACTTGAAATCGGGGCTGTAGGCGTTGTTCCTAAGCCTTCAGAAGCATATTCCATAGAATCAATAGAACCGCAGCTCTTACAAGCAATAAGAGCAGCAGCAATGGTAAGAGTGAATACTTCGCCGGTTCCCAAAGCAGAACCCCATCATTCTGAAGCGCCTGCCCCAGTAAAAAATGTAATCACCAGTATCACCACGACGAATAAAATCATAGCTATTGGCTCATCCACAGGTGGCACTGAGGCATTGAAAGATGTTATTTACAAATTTCCCCCTAATACTCCGGGTATAGTTGTAGTTCAACATATGCCAGCCGGTTTTACGCAGGCATTTGCTAATAGATTGAATGACCATGCACAAATCGAGGTTCGAGAAGCGAGAGATGGTGATGCCGTGACACCGGGATTGTGTTTGATAGCACCGGGAGATTTTCATATGGTGCTACGCCGAGATGGGGCAAGGTATCTTGTTCGTATCAAAAAAGGTCCACAGGTTTGGTATCAAAGACCAGCAGTTGATGTTTTATTCAAATCAGTAGCTGAATTTGCCGGCAGTAACGCAGTAGGTTGTATCTTGACAGGCATGGGCAAAGATGGTGCTCAAGGCGTGAGATTAATGAAAGACGCAGGCAGTATAAATATAGCGCAAGATGAAAAAACATCAGTAGTTTATGGAATGCCGAAAGCCGCCTTTGAAACAGGTGCAATTGATTATGTCGAACCTCTGGGTAATATAGCTCACAAGATAATGGAAGTCATCCATAAAAAAATGAGATGATTTACGAAAAATTAAAGGAGAAATCATGGATTTATACAAAATATTAAAACAGATTGATTATGAAAGACTTACAGGTAGTGCTGGAGAAAAGAAAGCAAGAACAGTCTTCAAGGGTTATCTGTCTTCATGGGGTTTGAGCTTTACCGAGCATGAATTTGATTTACATACCTTTGAAACAGGCAGCTCAGAAGTGATAGTTTCAACAGCATCATTGCTTTTGAAAAGCGAAGTATTTAAAGCATCCTTACCGGAGAAAACTAATCCATTTACAGCTTTCAAAGCCTTACCGTTAGGTTTAGTCAAAACATCAGAAGTAAAAGGTGAATTATTTTTTATGGAAAATTGTGAACAAATTTTCTGTCAAAAAGGTATGTTCAAAGGGAAGATTATATTGACCAATACTCGCTCGCCGAAATTAGCAGATAGACTGAAAGAAGAAGAGGTAGCTGGAATTGTTTATATAAGCCAACCTTATAAAGAACTGATGGCGACGAATCTCAGACAAAAAAGTTATGAAGAAGGTGCTGTTCCTGCTGTTTATGTATCATATGAAGATGCGAGAGAGATTTCAAAACTTTGCGGAGAAGAAATAACTATAAAAATCGACCAAAAAGTGAAAAAGAAAAAAGGCACTAATCTGATAGTAGATATACCCGGAACAGGACTTGACAAGACCTTGACCTGTATCTGCGCCCATTATGACTCTGTAGCAACCTCAGCTGGAACATGCGACAATGGTGCAGGCTCAGTAATAATCTTGAAAATAGCTGAATATTTTTCAAAAAATCCACCTTTGCGTGATTTGAGGATAATATTCTTTAGCGGAGAAGAAATGGGTTTACTCGGCAGTTGGGCTTATACGAATGATTTTAAAGAAGAGCTAAAGAAAAGAGTAGGTTTGCTCATCAATGTGGATGTTTCAGGTGATGATCTCGGTGTAGATAGCTTTGATACTATCGGTTCAAACGAGATTCTCGGATATGTCGATGGCGTTTTCAAGGAAGAAGGCTTAGTCTTTAAGAAGAAAATAGATATTTACTCGAGTGATGGAATCCCATTTTCAGCTATCGAAATACCTTCAATAAATCTGCAAAGATGGGGAGGCTCATCTTCATTTCACATCCATACCTGCAACGATACAGTAGAAAAAATTACGCAAAGAGGACTGGAAACTACTTTCAATGCTACAAAAATTTTATGTGAACGACTGCTCAATGCCAAAATATACCCTGTGAAACCAGCTATCGACCAGTCATTGAAAGACAAAATCGAGGAATATATTTTCATGTCCACGAAACAAGAACCCAAACTTGATTGGAAGAAAAAGTATGATAAATAATCAGATTATAGCTATCTTAACCTTTAGGTTAGGGGGAATATGAAGCAAGTTTTTTCAAAAGTAAAGGAGTACTTATGTTAAAAAAAATATTATTGATTTTTATTGTTGTTTTATTTGTGGTATCTTGCAACAATAATGATTCATCGCCACCTATTCAGGCAACGAATATGCAAGATGTCTCAAATCAAATGAACTTCCAGAGAGATTCAAGTCGCTGGGACGAGTTCATCATAGATACAGAAAATCCACCACCGGGAGAATGGCAATCATATGAGCCAATCGTTGAGCAGCCAGTAACCCCTCCACCAGTGGTTACACAACCGCCAGTCGATACAACACCCCAAGTGACTACACCTACACCTCCAACTGCAAATATCACACAAAATCCACCGACAAATAACACTACTCAAACTACAAATACAACTTCACCACGCGTTGTTCCCAATTCACCACTGCGAGATCCCGAACCGGGAGAATTTACAGTTCAATTGATATCATCAAGAGAAAGAGCAAGAGTTGTAGAAATCAGAAACACTATAAATGCCGCAGGTTATCAAACAGAAATACAAGAAGCAGAAGTCAATGGAGCAGTTTGGTACAGATTGAGACTAACAGGTTCGTTTTCAAGAGATTATGCAGAATATATAGGTCAAAGAATTCAAGGAGAATTTAGAGCGATAAATGACTATTGGGTAACAAGGAGATGAAGATTATTTATGCCAAAAATAATATCAAGTAAAGAAGCAGCCGCTCTGATAAAGCCACATAATAGAATACTATTTGGTGGTTTTCTCACTGTAGGCTGTGCTGAAAATATCATAGATGAACTGGTAAAAACTGGAACAAAAGATTTACATTTAATAGCAATAGCTTCTGATTATGAACACAAAGGAGTCGGGAGATTAGTTGTAAATAATCAAATAAAGAGTGCTCAATTATCTCATCTCGGAACAAATAAGTCAACCCAAGCACAGATGAATTCTGGACAAATAGAAGTCGAAATCGTGCCTCAAGGAACTCTGATGGAAAGGATCAGAGCAAAAGGTGCTGGATTAGGCGGCATTTTGACACCAACAGGTGTGGGAACTGTCATTGAGGAAGGAAAAGAAAAGTTTATTGTAGATGGTAAAGTCTTTATATTAGAAAAAGCTATTAGTGCAGATTTTGCAATCATCAAAGCAAAAAAAGCGGATAAACATGGCAATCTCGTTTATAGTAAAACAGCAAGAAATAGCAATCCCATTATGGCTATGAGTGCTGACATTACTATCGTGGAAGTTGACGAAATTGTTGAAATAGGAGAACTTTCTCCAGAAGAAATCATAACACCGGGAATTTTTGTAGACTATATAGTGTTAAGTGGTTTGCCTAAATAAAAAAAAGGATTTCATCTATGGATAAAAATGATAAAGATTATAAAAAAATTTTAATAGGAAAACGAATAGCCAAAGAACTCTCAGACGGCGACTTTGTCAATCTCGGTATCGGGCTTCCAACTGAAGTAGCAAATCATATACCGAAAGGAATAAATGTTTATTTTCAATCAGAAAATGGAATAATGGGAGTAGGTCCAGCTCCAAATTCAGGTGACGAAGACCCCGAAATGATAAATGCAGGCGGCGGTTTCATTACTGCGATATCTGGCAGTGCATTCATTGATTCAGCAATGAGTTTTGCCATCATTAGAGGTGGTCATCTTGATATGACCGTTCTTGGAGCATTGCAGGTAGACCAAAAAGGAAATCTCGCAAATTGGTGGATACCGGGAAAATTTGTGCCAGGTATGGGTGGGGCTATGGATCTTGTGTCAGGAGCAAAAAAAGTAGTGGTGGCAATGGAACACTGCGATAAAAATGGAAATTCAAAGATTTTGCAAGAATGCACTCTTCCTCTAACAGCTGTGGGGAAGGTAAATTTAATAGTTACAGATATGGCTGTGATGAAAATAGAAAAAGATAAATTCAGACTGCTGGAAATAGCTGAAGGTTATACTATAGACGATATTCAAAAAGCAACCGAAGCCGATTTGATAATTGAAGGAGAAATAAAGAATTTTGGGGTGAATTAAACTCCTATTTGTCCACTATTGCTCAATTAAATCGCACACAAAAAATGTAACTTCAGATTTCTATCTGACGATTGATATATATATACTCGAACTGGAAAGTTCGAGTTAAATTTTCATGCATGACTGGTGACGGAAACCCCACAAGTGTCAACTTTTGTTCGTAGCGGCAATCTCCGATTGCCATAATCCATCGTAAAAAGCCAATCGGAGATTGGCACTAAGAGCATAAATTGATCGTAGTCCAAGAACCCATTTTTATAGTGGCGTATTGCTTACGCCTTATATTCGGTGCGAATACAAGCGTTTTAGAAGGCGTAAGCAATACGCCACTACAAATATGATTTCATAAAAATAAATAAAAACGACAAAATTGGGGTTCTCGGACTGCACTCATAAATTGCGATAAGTTGATACTTATGAGAAAACCCCGACATGGATTGATTAAGCGTCATGTCTCTTTAAGATGACTTTTCATATGGGGATCATCACATTCAAAAGTTCCGATTAACATTCATATTATAACTATTTATAGATGGAGATTCAGGAATGTAGATTTATAATAATAACAGAATGCACACACACCTGAAATATAATCTCCACACCTGTCGCCTTGAACGAAGTGAAAGATCCTAAGATGCCATTAATTTCCAATAAACTCATAAAAATCAGCGAAAATCTTCATAATTTACAATTTATAATTTGTAATTTATAATTTATAATTTATAATTTATAATTTGTAATTTGTAATTTATAATTTATAATTTCCTAAAAACAATATTAAAAAATATTGAAAAAAAATATAAATTTTAATTAATTATAAAATAAGGTGTTAAAAAATAAATAAAAAAAAGACACCTAAATTTTAAAAAAATTGTTGACAAAATAACTCTTTTTTTTTTTTTTGTAATAAACCTTGTTTTTTATGGTTAAATATTACATAGAGTGTGAGAAAAATCCGAAAATTCAAAAAGTTCTTGACTTTTTTACTGACCTCGAATTTTTTGGCTTTTCTGATTGCCGATGTAGCTCAATGGTAGAGCAAGTGATTTGTAATCACTAGGTTGGGGGTTCGATTCCCTTCATCGGCTCCATTTTTTTGGTGAGGTTCCCGAGCGGCCAAAGGGAAGAGACTGTAAATCTCTCGTCGAAGACTTCGGAGGTTCGAATCCTCCCCTCACCACCATTGACTTTTTATTAAATGTGATGCGGGAGTAGCTCAGTTGGCTAGAGCATCAGCCTTCCAAGCTGAGGGTCGCCGGTTCGAACCCGGTTTCCCGCTCCATTTTTTTTTGTAGAGAACTCTTTATTTAATTTGTTAATTTTTGCTTTTTTCAAGCATTGGATTATCATTAAAATTATTTGATTTTCTTTACTGAATACTATGCTCATATAGCTCAGCCGGTAGAGCACTTCCTTGGTAAGGAAGAGGTCACCGATTCAAGTTCGGTTATGAGCTCCATTATTTTACGAAACACCCTCACATTTATTTTAGGATACTTTTTGAAAGTTTCTTTAACTGAAGGTGTTTTTATATAAAATTAAATAAAGCATAATGCCTCGGAGGTAATAATGGCAAAAGAAAAATTTGTAAGAAATAAGCCACATGTTAATGTGGGAACCATTGGGCATGTTGATCATGGGAAAACTACCCTGACTGCTGCTATCACAAGCTATTTATCAAAAAGAGGTGGTGGACAAGCGAGGTCATTTGACTCTATTGATAATGCCCCTGAAGAAAAAGAACGTGGTATCACCATCGCTACTTCACACGTCGAGTACCAAACGGAAGCCCGACACTATGCACATGTAGACTGCCCCGGTCACGCAGACTATGTTAAAAATATGATAACGGGTGCTGCTCAAATGGACGGAGCTATCCTTGTTGTAAGTGCCTTTGATGGTCCAATGCCGCAAACTCGCGAACATATCTTGCTGGCTCGCCAAGTTGGTGTGCCTGCTATGGTTGTTTTTTTGAATAAATGCGATATGGTTGATGATGAAGAATTGCTCGACCTTGTGGAACTTGAAGTTAGAGATTTATTGAATAAATATAAATTTCCCGGTGATGATATTCCTTTTATTCGTGGTTCTGCTCTCAAAGGTTTAAATGAAGAACCTGAAGGTGAAGCAAAACTTCAAGAATTGATGGAAGCTGTGGACAATTACATCCCAACTCCTGAAAGAGAAAAAGATAAACCCTTCCTGATGCCTGTAGAAGACGTTTTTTCTATCCCCGGTCGTGGAACAGTCGCCACCGGAAGACTCGAAAGAGGAACTATCAAACTAAATGATAAAGCTGAAAGAGTTGGTATCCGTGAAACTGTCGAAACAACAGTAACAGGTATCGAAATGTTCCGTAAACTGATGGATGTCTGCGAAGCTGGAGACAATGTAGGTCTTTTATTGCGCGGTCTCGGTAAAACTGATGTTGAAAGAGGTATGGTTTTGGCAAAACCAAAATCCATCACACCTCATACTATCTTTAAAGGCGAAACTTATGTTTTGACTCAAAACGAAGGAGGTCGTCATAAACCTTTCTTTACTGGCTATAGACCTCAGTTTTATTTCAGAACTACTGATGTGACAGGTTCATTGAACTTACCAGAAGGTGTAGAAATGGTTATGCCGGGAGATAATATCACAGTTTCTGTAGAGCTTATTCAGCCTATCGCAATGGAACAAGGACTTCGTTTTGCTATCCGTGAAGGTGGAAAAACCATCGGCGCTGGCGTTGTGGGTGAAGTAGTTAAGTAAATTGGGAATTAAGGATTAGTTCTCAGAATAATGACTATATAAAATGAGTTCTCCTCTTTTACAAAAGGATACCCAATACACTTGGGAAGATTATGCATCTTGGGACACCGATGTCAGTTATGAATTGATAAATGGTGCTGCTTATGCTTTGTCCTCACCAAGACAAATTCATCAAAGATTGTTATTAAAATTAGCAATCAGTTTTGAAAATTTTTTAAGTGGTAAGTCTTGTTATTTATTTATTGCCCCTTCTGATGTTAAACTTGACGAAAAAACTATCGTTCAACCTGATTTATTTGTAGTTTGCGATAAATCTAAACTTGATGGTCAATTTACAAACGGTCCTCCTGATTTGGTGATTGAGATAGAGTCACAAAACACAACCCAAAGAGACCGTATTTTAAAATACAATAAATATTTGGAAACAGGAGTTCCTGAATATTGGATAATTGATCCCGTTGGAAAAGTTATTGAGGTGTTCGTTGTTGAGAACATGGAAAATGCTTTTTCCGGATTAACTGAAAAAAGATACATTCGCAGTGCATTCAGTGACAAAGACAAAGTCCCTGTTAGTGTGTTGGAAGGATGTGTCATTGATATGTTTGAGGTTTTTGAAGACTTAGAACTAAGTAATGAGATTTGAAATTTTCAGCAATGTTTTTCATTACTGAAACCAAAGGATTAAAATATGAGAGATTTAGTCATACTTGCATGTGAAGATTGTAAAAATCGTAACTATACTACAACTAAGAACAAAAGAAAACATCCTAATAGGCTTGAATTTAAAAAATTCTGTCCTTTTTGTAGGAAACATACAGCTCACAAGCAAACGCGATAATTAATCTATGCGATTTGTTATTACCTTGTAATGACAATCACGCTTAGAAAAAATATAGAAATCGTGCAGGACAGTAGTTCAATCGGTAGAGCATCGGTCTCCAAAACCGAAAGTTGCGGGTTCGAGACCTGCCTGTCCTGCCATTTTCAGCAGTAGTTAATTCTATTTGCTGTTTTTTGTGTTTTTATGCTAATAACTGCTAAATGTAGCTTTTTTGATATTTTGAATTAATGTCAGAACGCAAAGCAGTAGATTTTAAGGAGGAATTTATTCATGATAGAAAAAATTAGAAAATTTTTCAAAGATATGATTAAAGAGATGAAATTGGTGACATGGCCAAATAAACATGACATCAAAGAAGGCACTACAGTTGTGGTCATTATGTCCGCTATTGTCGGTATTTTTTTGGCTTCAGTTGACCAAATTTTTACTTTTTTTACCAGTTTGTTATATTAATTCGAACTGAATGGGATTACAGAAATGAATTGGTATGTTCTGCACACTTATACGGCTCAGGAAGACAATGTTAAGGAGATGATTCTCAAAGGTATCAGAGATACCGAAATGGAAGGTTTGGTAGGCGAAATTTTGGTGCCAAAACAAAAAACTTACATTATTCGTGATGGGAAAAAAATTGAAAGAGAAAAAAAAATATTCAATAGTTATATCATTATTCAATGTGAACTTTTACCTAAGCTTTATTCTTATGTTGTTAATCTGCCAGGGGTGACTACTTTCCTTGGTGGGAAAAGCCCTTCCAAACTTCCACAACATGAAGTTGATAGACTGCTGGGCATAGACGAACGCGGTAAAGATAAAGTCAGTTCTTCTTACGAATTTTTCCCGAAAGATAAAATAAGGATTATTAATGGTCCATTTGCTGATTTTGAAGGTATTGTTGATAAAATTGCCGTTGAAAATGAAAAACTTATTGTCAATGTTACCGTTTTTGGTAGAGTTACACCTGTCGAAGTCAACATGGATCAAGTGGAATTGGTGTGAGGTTTTAGAAATAGGAATCAAGATTTAAGACAAAATACCCAGAGTGACGAGATTGCAATGAACGCAATCCGAATACCTTATAAAACTTTTTTCGATTTTTTTCCCTTAGCGGTGCTATATCCGTCTTTGAGATGTTTACCCCCCCCTTTACGAGGGGGGATTTTTCCCCCCCACATTTATTGGGGGGGAAGTGTGAAGTTTTAGACGAGGTTCCCTATCCCGTCTTTGCGAGGTTGCTTACTTGAATTGCCTTACGAAGCAATCTCCGTGTGAAAAAAGAAGTTATAGGTAAAAAAAAACAATGATACACAAAACTTTATTGATGTTCATCCTACTATATTTTGGAACAATTCAAGGAATTTATGGAATACACAAAATTGCACAAAAATTTAAAAATCTCAATGATAATAATTGTGATTATTATTCTCGTAGTAGCTATTAGTTGCACGAACCATCCAACTAATCAACATGAGGCTGAAGAATGGACAAAAGGCGATTTAAAAGCAATTTTGCATCAAGATGTAGTAGGCAATCTCCTCAATAATTTTTTGCAGGATTATGCAGAATGGAATTTGGAGATAACAGCACATTTATTGCCAGATAATTACATGCGCTTAACTTTCATGACAAAAACACAAGATGAGAAACTGTTGCTTGAATTACTTGAAAATGATAAAAGAATCCAAAGAATAAGCAAAAATGAAGATAATCTTACATGGATAAGTGGACTCATTAGTGGTTCGTTACACATTAATTCCTCTACCACAGAAATACTCATATTTATAAAACAAATGCTCAGTCTATATTCAAAATATGAGCTTGTGTCTAACATTCCTACTCGCGTTGAGAGGGGAGCATTCGAATTTTCTTTTAATAACAAATTAATAGATGATTTTGAAATGTTGCTACTTATCAGAGATGACTTTAGGGTAAAATTTGCAGATATTCCTATAGTTCATCTAGACAATGAGAATGAAACTTGGGTAAAGGGAGAGATAGTGGCTCGTATAAATGCAAGAGGGTTTGGCTGGGCTGAAGAAATCAAATATTCATATTCAGATTTTGAGACATCCATCTTATCGTTTAATAAGATGGTAGAAAGCGTTCATTTTTCCTTTAATTACGATTTAATCGATGAATTCGAGTTTCTTGAAATGCTCCGGAATGACCCTCTGATAATGAGAGCTGATTTCAATGAATACCCAAGAGATTGGGTGATAGGTGAGTTGATAATAAAAATGGAAGATGAACTCTCCAATGAAATATTGGATGGATTTCCTGATATTTTTATGAAATACCAAATGACTCTTATGGGGCATAACATTCAATCTAAAAATCTTTGGGTAACATTTAATCATTATTTGATAAATGAATTGGAATTACTCGAAATGGTAAACAATCATCCGTGGGTTTTGAATGCAGATTTCAATAGAGTGCAAAGGCATTGGAAAATGGGACAATTCAGTGCATTATTAGAATATCATGTTTTTTGGGAAGAACTTGATGATTTTATAGAATCCTATAATGAATATGAATTAATCGTATTATCCAAAAACTATTGGACAAACACTGCTACTTTATCGTTCAATATCGAGATAATAAATGAATATGAAATGTTAGATATTTTAAACAACGATCCACGAATATTATGGGTAGCCTTCATACCCTTTGTCGATTTGTGGAATTAAATATGTATGATTTTTGTCAATAAAACATAAAAAAGGAGACATAAAGTGAGAAAACCCTTATTATTATTAATAGCTTGTTTTATGGCTGTGGTGCCTGTATTAAGTGAAACATTAGCAGTACCACCTTCAAATTTTTATGAACATAACGCTGGATCTGAAGAGAACCCGTTTTTAATAGCGAATCTGAGGAATCTGAGATGGTTAAGTGAGACAGAGAATATATGGGGACATGGTTACACTACAGATGTAGATGAGAAGAATTGGATTGTAGAAAAGAAATATCATTTCATTCAAATTGCAGATATTGATGCCACAGAAACAATACACTGGAATGACGGAAAAGGATTTAGACCTATAGGTTTACTAGAAATAAATTATTATTCTTTCCCCAATGTAATCATTAAAAAGAAACCTTTTTTCGGATATTATAACGGAAATTATCACTCTATAAAAGGATTATACATCAATTCAGCTACAGATAAATATATTTCAAATAATGCTGGATTTTTTGGATTTATTGTTCAAAGCAATATTCTGAATATAAGACTTGACCATGCCGATATCACTGGTAATTCATCAATAGGCTCTATTGTAGCTCAGGCATATCATAGTATAATTCGGTATTGTTCATCAAATGGTTATGTAACAGGGGTGAATTACGATATATATCCTCCAGAAGACAATGATGATATAATGCCCATAGTAATACCAAACCTAAATATTGGGGGTTTGATAGGACTATCATATAGTTCAGAGATCGAATTTTGTTATGTTCAAACAAATATTAAAGCTAAACATGATAATTTATATATTGCCCATGTTATCAGTATGGTAGGTGGTCTTGTTGCAATAAAAATCAAGGGTAGTTTAAAAAATTCTTTTTTTTATGGTGATATTGACAATTTTTATAATGCCTCAACATGTGCAGGGATATCGAGTGAAGCAATTCAAACTGAAATTAGAAATGTATATGTGACTAGTAGAAATAGATTTGCCAATCATTCAAGTGGATTAGTGAACTTTATAGTTTCTTCTGAAATAAGAAATTGCTTTTGGGATACAGATGCAACTGGAATCCACATACCATTTGGCTATCCTTTGATTGGAGAGAATTTATTGATAAATAATTATGGTATGTCGACCGATTTATTGAAGATAATTTCAACTTTTGAAAATAATGGTTGGGATTTTGAAAATGTCTGGAAAATGGATTCTGAAGTGAATGATGGATATCCCTTTTTAAGAAATATTCTTGAACCTATAACAAGCACTATTGATGATACGATTTATCCTTTGATACAGAGTTTTGTTTCTCCGAACCCTGTGAGAGGAGGGGAAGTAGAAATTCGATGGCAAATAAATTCCAAGCTACCAAAAACCGCTTATGTTGTTTGTGAGACAGCTATAAGAATCTATAATGTGCGTGGACAGCTGATAAGAGCATCAAATGTATCACAAACAAAAAACGGTAACAATATTTTTGTCTGGGATAGAAGAGATATAAGCAATTTAGAAGTTCCCAGTGGACTATATTTTTATAGAATATCCTCGGCACAGAATGAAAATCAATCTGATATCATGGGTAGATTTGTCATAATCAAATAAGGAGAAAAAATGGAAAAAAGACTTATTGCTATAATGTTCATCTTATGTTCGTTAGTATTTTTTAATAATCTTAAAGCAAATGAAGCACTCGCAAAACCAATCTACATCCATTTGTACAGCCATGTTATTGGACAAGAATATCTGAGCTTTTTAAATGATTATAGTCAATATCAATTGAAATTTATTATTAATTCTTGTAATGACGATTTTTGCAACGAAAAATGGTTCATATTCAATAGAAAAATTATTGAAGAAAACGATTTTTTAGGATTGATTAGAAATGATTCTAGAGTAAGTAGTGCTAGGTTTAATAACGGTTTATCAGAGCCAAATTGGAGACCTAGAACCATATCATTAAAACTTGCAAATGACAGTGAAGAAGCTGACTTGATCAACAAATATTCAGAATATAAACTCAGAGGATCTATTCCAAATCATGGTGACGATAGAAAAGAATTTACTTTTGACGATACATCAATTTATTCAGGTTGTTTTTTGGATCTTTTAAAATATGATATTAAAGTATCAGCTGCTGATATTGTATATGGTTGGCGCTTCGGATACATTGCTTTTAGAACAAAAGACTGGGTTATTGATGAAATAATGGAAATTTTTTTAAAAGATTATTCTCATTATGATATGTCAATAATATCTCAGACTCCGTCTATTTATGGATATGATTGGGTAATCTCAATCGACCCTATATTGCATGATGAGTTTTATTTATTAAAAGAGCTTTTAAATGACGAAAGAGTTAGTTATGCTACTTTTGATTTTTTAGATACACAATTAATTTGCTTTGGACCAGTTGCTTCAAATTATGATGAAACCTGGGTATCTCTTAATAGTGTTTCTGTCACTCCCAATCCTGCATTGAACGATAATGTGACTTTTGCAATTTCTTCACCCTCTGGAAATTTAGATAAAAGAGATATCGGTAATTCAGAGATTGTCATCTACAATGTTAGGGGGCAAAAAATAATGAAGTCAAAGGACTTTATCCATGAAAATGATAAAATGACATTTATATGGGATAGAAAAAACATTTATGGACAAACAGTTTCATCTGGTTTTTATTTATATAGAATTATTCATTCTAATGAAATGATATACACTGGTAAGATATTAATTCTAAAATAAAAAGGGGAATAAAAGTGAGAAAAACTTTATTATTATTGATAGCTTGGTTTATGATAGTGCTGCCTGTATTAAGTGAAACATTTGCAGAACCACCCTCAAATTTTTATGAACATAACGCTGGATCTGAAGAGAACCCGTTTTTAATAGCGAATCTAAATAATCTCAGGTGGTTGTCTGAAACAGAAACAGTTTGGGGTAACGAATCCCTCGATGGCTCTGTTTTAGAAAAGTTTTATTTTCATCAAATAGCTGACATAGATGCTACAGAAACTATACATTGGAATAATGGAGCAGGATTTAGCCCCATTGGTTTTTATTATGCTGATCATAGTATTTTAATGGGGATGGAAATCTACAAAGCATTTTACGGAGATTATGATGGGAATGGGTTTATTATTTCAAACCTTTTTATGAACACTGCAATAGATAGTTTTATAGCTAGAAATGCAGGACTTTTTGGTATGGTTCGTAGTGCAAATTTATTAAATATCAGATTGATGAATGTAGATATCACGGGAAGTGCTAATGTTGGGTCTATAGTGGGAACTATTATTGGAGGGAGTATTTTACGATGCTCTGCTACAGGTTTTGTAAATGGTAGAGATTTTGATTTTATCTGGGATCCAGAAAATCCCCCGGTTTTATTAACTGGAACATACACTGGTGGGTTGATAGGTTATGCTGGCATTACTGAAATAAAATATTGCTATGCAAAGGTCCATATTCATTCAAATGTAAAGTATAATGGTCAAACTGCAGGAATAGCAGGAACAATGAGTCAAGGTAGTATAAATAATTCGTTCTTTTTTGGTAATTTTTTAGAAGGAACTCAAAGAATAGGGGGAATAACTACTGGATTTACAACATTTCATTTTCCAGATATTTCTTATGTCATAGTTGCTAGTACTTCGCATTTTCCTGTTGATTCTGGTGGATTTGGTGGAAACACGAAAAATAGCTTTTGGGATACAGAATCTACTGGAGTTAGACCGATTTTTTATATTGAACAAAACAATTATGGATTAACAACAACGGAATTACAACAAACATCAACTTATATAAACAATGGATGGGATTTTGAGAGTGTCTGGTCAATGGATCCAAAAATCAATGGAGGATATCCATATTTAACTGGAATGATTCCTTTAGATCACACTGTAAGCACTTTTGATAACATTGAAAATACAATATCGTTGTTTAGTAGCATTGCCTATCCCAATCCAGTGAGAGGGGATGAGGTAATGATACGATTTAATTTATATCCCTCCGCCCTCCCCATTACAAAAGGGGGCAATAATGTAGAGCTACGAATCTACAACATCAGAGGGCAGCTTGTGCAAAGAATTTCTGATATACAGACTAAAACTGATGGAAATATGTTTTCATGGAATATGAGAAATACAAGCGGACAAAGGGTATCACCGGGTATTTATTTCTATAGAATCATCAGTTCTTCAAGCTCAACACCAGCAAACTACAATGAAATGAAAGAAACACTAACTGGTAGATTCATCATCTTAAACCCAGATAAATAAAAAAGGAGTATGTTTTGAAAAAAAGAATAATTTTTTTATTAATCGTATTGTGTATATGGAGCAATAGCAATTTTTTCGCTAATGAAAGTCTTGCTCAAGCTATGGAGATAATGCTATACAGTCATGTAACTGGGCAAGCTTATCAAAGATTTTTAAATGATTATAGCCAATACCAGTTAAGACTATTAGATATGGTGTGTGGAGGATGTTTATTGGGGTTTTATTTTTTTGATAAAACCACCATTGATGTAAATAATTTTCTTAGTATGATACAAAATGATTCAAGGGTATATTTATCATCTTTTCTTGATGACTGGAGGGTTAGAACTCTTGCTATTAATCTATCAGATGATGTTTGCGAAGCAGATTTTATAAACAGTTATTCACACATTGGTTTAAACGGAAGTGTTTCTGGTTGGGGAACCCCCTATAACTATTCTAGCTTTATTTTTGATGACAATCAGTTTTATCCCGGTGAGGTATACGATATGATGAGAAATGATGAGAGGGTTATCGATACTATGTTTAGTAAAGGTTGGAAACCTGGTGAAATAAGTGTAAGATTAGACAGCTGGGTTGTAAACGAATCTTTTGATGAGTTTTTAGATGATTTTTCTCATTTTGAGATTTATGTAAAAGGTCCACTATCTATGTATTCAAATACATGGTTATTAACTTTCGATCATTTACTTTATAACGAATTTACAGTTTTTAAGGAAATAAGACAAGATTATAGGGTAAATAATACAGAGTTTATTTATTATGAAAGATTACTTCATATATGCTCTGGTCCAGTAACTTCTTCAAATGATGAAACCCTGTCAAAGATAGAACATATAACAGTTTATCCGAATCCTGCAAGGTTTGAGGAAGTAATTATAAAGATGAAAACAGAAGATGATAAACTGACAGAAAAGTCCACAGAAACCTTGTCTGAGTATGTGATATCTATATACAACATAAGAGGACAGTTAATAAAGACATCTGAAAATTTTCAAGAAAATGCCGGAGAAATTGCTTTTATTTGGGATTTGAAAGATCAACACAATCAAAGAGCAGCGTCGGGAACATATTTCTTTAGAATAAAATCTAAAGAAAACATACATACGGGTAGATTAACGATACTAAAGTAAAAAGGAGTAAAATATGAAACACAAAACTTTATTGGTGTTCATCCTACTATATTTTGGAATAATAGGACACAAAAGCCTTGTGGCTGAAGAAAAGATTCCCGTTCCGGGAGAAATCATCATCAGATTTGAAAATCACATAGATGATGATAAACTTGAAGAGTATATTACTGATTATGTGTATTACGACCTCGCTATTATTGATGATTGGTCGGGATGGATTCCACAAACTGATTTTAAATTAATTCATTTTTATTACAACTACAATTTAGTTGAAGAAAATGAGTTTTTGAGGATGATTCAAGCAGATGAAAGGGTTTATACTGCCAATCACAACTTTGATATTCGGTTTGAAAGAATCATAATTCTGTTAAATGATGTAAGAGACTATTGGGATTTTATTCGAGATTATTCTCAATACTATCTTTTTATGATGAACTGGTGGTGGTGTCCAGACTGTGTTCCTTCAGCATTATATGTATATTATGAATACAGATCTAACACCATAGAACCATTAGAGCTTCTTAAACTTGTCAGAGCTGACAAAAGAGTAAAACTGGCAGGACTACCTTCAGAATATGTGCCTGGGGCAGTGGGGATGAAATTACAAAATTCATCTGATGAGCTAATAGATGAGATAGTATCTGATTATTCACATTATGACATTCAACATGTGTATAGTTTCGATATTCCAACTCCATCTACGCATAGGATTTTTGTATTTAATTTCAGTCTGATAGAAGTATATGACTTAATTAAAATCCTTGAAAATGATGAAAGAGTAGTTAGGGTTCAAGAAGAGGAATTTATAGAAGTGCTTAATCCTCCAGACCCTCCATCTAGTGGCTTTGATCAAATAATCCCGGTAGTATCACAATCGAGTTTTGCTTATCCTAATCCTGTGAGAGGGGATGAGGTGATGATAAGATTTAATTTACATTCCTCACCCACCTCCCTTGCAAAAGGGGGCTATGGAGTAGAGCTACGAATCTACAACATCAGAGGGCAGCTTGTGCAAAGAATTTCTGATATACAGACTAAAACTGATGAAAATATATTTTCATGGAATATGAGAGATGCAAGCAGACAAAGGGTATCACCTGGTATTTATTTCTATAGAATCACCAGTTCTTCAAGCTCAACACCAGCAAACTACAATGAAATGAAAGAAACACTAACTGGTAGATTCATCATCTTAAACCCAAATAAATAAAAAAGGAGTAAAATATGAAACACAAAACTTTATTGATGTTCACCCTATTATATTTTGGAATAGTAGGATACAAAAGCCTTGTGGCTGAAGAAAAGATTCCCGTTCCGGGAGAAATCATCATCAGATTTGAAAATCACATAGACGATGATGATCTCGAAATATTTATTTCCGATTATTCCCATTATAATCTTAGAATATATCATTTACCTAAACTAGATGATCGCTTAATAGGTTGGTATGAAGCAAAAATTTTACTGTTTACCTTCGATCAAAGTCTGATTGAGATTTACGATATGTTGCAAATAATAAGAAATGATGAAAGAGTAAAAATGGCACAATTTAACGACATATGGCAAAAAAATAGACTACTTATACGATTTCAAAAGGGAACAAACGAAGATAAAAAAGATTTGTTTTTTTTAGAATTTTCCCAATATATTGTTGAAATATGGCAAAATGAAAATTATTTTTTTGATGAATACTGCGTTGCTTTTGATAGCAGTTCGGTAGATATGTTTGTTTTTTTAGATTTAGTCAATAATCATGAGATTGTATATGCAGCTGGATTCCCTCTTGAATGGGTGCCTGAATTGCTGTTAATCAGCTTACAAAATAGTCCAGGTATAGCAGAATTTATATCAGATTATATTCATTATGATCTAAGATTTCTTCAGTATACTTGGCTTGAAGGTGAATTTATTCATGTTTCATTTAATTTCAATTTGATCCATGGACGCGATATTCAAAAAATTCTTTATAGTGATGATAGGGTAAAAAAGGTCGATTTTATTTTTTACGAGAAATCCTACGATCCGCCCTCTAATGAAATTGATGACATTTTATTCCTTGCTCAAGCTTCAAGCTATGTTTTTCCAAATCCAGTGAGATTAAATGAGGTTACAATTGTTTGGAGAATTGATAACGAATTTGAATTCGCTGGAGCCAGTATGCAAAATACAAGAGCAGAAATAAGAATCTATAATGTGCGTGGACAGCTGATAAGAGCATCAAGTGTATCACAAACAAAAGAAGGTAACAATATTTTTGTCTGGGATAGAAGAGATGATAAAGGCAATTATGTTGCTAGTGGACTATATTTTTATAGAATATCCTTTTCAAATCTCTTTTCAAAAGACAACAAAATAACATCAGAAATAATAAATAAATTTATTGTTATTAATTAAAGGAGAGATAAATGAAGAATAGACAAGTAATTATGTTAATCATTTTTATTTTTATAGGATTTTATTCTATGTATGGAAATGGTAGGATACCTGGTGAAATTATTGTAAGATTTCATCAAAATATCACACAAAATGAAATACGAGATTTTGTCGCTAGATATTCACAATACGAATTTAAATATGAGGCAATTACATTTTTATCCCTGAATATGCACCATTTTTCATTCAACGAAAATCGTATCAATGAAAGAACTTTCTTAAATCTTATTAGCATAGATTCTGATGTTTATAATGCTCATTTTAATTATATTGTTCATCCTCAAGAAAGCAATGTTGAAACTAATGTATCTATTGCGGTTAACGATTTCGATAATATCATTTATCAAGATGATATTTATCCCATACATGATAATTATTTCTACAGGCAATGGCATTACCACAATACAGGACAAATAACGATGATTGATTTTCTTTCCATACATGGAATTCCAGGAGCAGATATTGGCTTATTAAAAAGTTGGGATCTAATATCAAAAGCAAATCCAGACACAACTCTACAAATAAACATAGCCGTTATTGATGGTGATTTCCACTACATGGAACATCCAGACCTAAATTACATAGATGGTGTAAATATGGATATTGATGATTGTAGCTCATTTTTTAATCATCACGGGTTAAGAGTCAGTGGTATGTTTGGAGGAAAAACAAATTTAGAAGGTGGTATAAGTGGAATTAGTAGATATAACAATGTTTTTTCAATGCCAATAGTACCTTCAGAAAATGGAATTGTTGACATTTTTTCTGCTTTAGAAAATTTAAGGCAGCAAAGAAATTTGTACAACATCTCAGGAGGTTCATTAGGAAAATATATCGTTGCTGTTAATCGGTCTTATGGTTCTTATGGGTGGAATCCAGCTGACTTTGATGCTTATATGGCTAATTATAATGCCATTGTCAATAGTTTAGGCGAAGTAGGGATCCTTAGTATATATGGGTCCGAAAATGAACCAAAAAATTATGATGAAATAAATAATAGTCCATGGGCTTGTGTAAGTTCTGATTATCTGATAAGGGTCACTGGTACAAACAATCAAGATATTTTACATTATAATTTTGCCTTTGGAGAGCAAAAAATTCATTTAGGTTCACCTGCTGTTAGAGTTTACACTGCTGATTTCGATCCAACACAAAATAATCCTTTCACATACAGATACGGTCTTGGAACATCATTGGCAGCCCCTTTGACCGCTGGGGTAATAGGTTTGATGTATTCAGCATCGAATAGTGATATCATAGAACAATCTCTTTTACAGCCTGGTGATGTTGCTATAATGATGAAAGAGTATTTGCTTGATGGAGTTGATAGAAATTCATCATTAATCGGTAAAACATCAACAGGTGGTCGTCTGAACGCGTTTAATCCAGTAATGCGAGTCATGGGTCTCCAGCATATAATAACAGCAGACTCCCTCATTACCAGCAACATAGCATTATCGAAAAACTGGGTAATTGACAATGGAGCGGTATTGACTATTTCTGATAGTATGGTCTATTCTTCCAGTCATCAAGACCCTTTAAACCAATTTTTTGGGATTACTGTCCGTCACGGAACATTAATAATTGAAAATACTTCCGTTTCTGCTCCTTTCATCAGAGTAGGTGGACCTGATAGCGCTATCATCATTCGGAATAACAATATAAAATCAATAAGTGTTGGTGAGATAGATATTCGTAATTCTGCTCAGTTTGTCATAGAAAACTCAAGATTGAATATGGGAAATACAGCCATCAAAGTTTATTCACCAGATACAATGTTATGGATAAAAGATGATAGTGTTGTGTCTTTTGTTCGTGGTTCAGTAGAAATTGGATTTGAGGCACTTTACATAATAGATACATCTTCAAATATAGTTATGGTATCTCAAAGCAATCTCATATTGAGAAGCTCTGGTTTTCTTGAGATAGAAAACAATGGTAGATTGTCCCTATTTGGTAGCAGTATATTATCTCACCGTGGCGATAATAGTCAAATATCTATCAATTCAGGTGGAAAACTAACCTTAAACAATAGTGATCTATATGCAGTTCGTCAGGGTCAGATAAATGTAAACAATGGGTCTTTCGAACTCACCCAAAGCTTTTTAAATTTAGATGCTTCGAGTAGGTTGATTATTGACAATGGAAGCGTGCTTGATGTAAAGAATAATTCGATAATTCGCGGTGATTCGATAGGTTCGCAAGTTTTTATTCAAAACAATAGTGAAGCAGAAATCAGCGATTCTATAATTGAGAAATTGCACCGTTTTACTATCCAGAACAATTCTAAGGGCATCTTTGACAATATTCATTATCGTCAAAATTTGCGTCATCTGTATGTGTTCAATCAAAGTTTAATAGAGATGTATGACTCAAAGGTATATGAAAACAATGTTAATGGCATAGCTATAAACAACTCTCCCGGTCACAATAAAATATTTTCTACAGAGATATATGATAATGTTGGATTTGGTATCCTAATATATAATAGCTTTGCAGAGATAAAAGAAGGCAGACTAGAAAATAATACACAGCATGGAATCTTTTTTTATGGAAATATAAAAAGCATCATCGGACAAAATTTGATGATCAGTAACAATAGGCTGAATCAAATTAATGCTCAGCTTTCAGCCTTTCCTATCTTTCCGCAATCCAACGCATTTCGCCCTCCGAGAATAAAATATGATGACCCCCATATCCCTAATACAGGTTATTTATTGAGAGCGAATGCGAGTAATTCACCTATCACACCACGACTTCATGTTATCGATGTGTTGATTTCAAGAGCTGACCCCACTAAGTTTTTTCCTTGTATAAATTGTTTTCAATTTGTGCCACCTGCCCCAGATCCGCCAATAACTCCAAGACTGCTTTATGATGATGGTATAGAATCTTTTGCTGAAGGAGATTATGAGCAAGCAATGGAGATATTTATGGGTTTGATAGAGGATTATCCTGATGATGAATACGCTATTTTAGCTGTTCCTTTATTGTTTCAAGCGAACTATTTGCATGAAGGAGATTTTGAAGAACTATGGGATTTTTTGGAAAGTATAGAGCATGACAATCTGGAAAATATAGTTCTTGAGACCAAAGGTATGGCTCGTATGTTCAATTCTGATTATTTTGATGCGATTTATATCTATGAAGACATCATTGAGCAGGATTACGATATTATCAGCACTCTACTTGCGGAATTGAATCAAGGATATTGTTATTTTAGGTTGCAGGAGCAAGGTAGTAGGTCTTTTCCGACAGTAGGTAAACACCGACCTAATAGCCTTGAAGAATTTATAATATTGCAAGAGGATATATTCGAAAAAATAAAAAATCTTGACAAAAAAGAGGGTATTGAAAATATGGCACCCTTTATGGATATTGAAATGGGTAATTATCCGAATCCTTTCAATCCTGAGACTATGATAAATTTCAATCTTGCTGTCTCTGGAAAGGTTAACCTTGAGATTTTCAATATCAGAGGTCAAAAGATTCGGGTATTAATAGATGAATTAATGCCAGCCGGAAGCCATGAAATACTCTGGAATGGGAGAAATGAACATGGCAATGAAGTAGCAAGTGGAGTATATTTCTATCGTCTTCAGGCTGGAGGAGAAAGTGTCACCAGAAGAATGGTGTTGTTGAGATAGGTGAGATTCCGCGACTGGATGATCTACCCTGTGTTAAAGAAAAAAAAATAATTAAAAAAGAGGTAATAAATTATGGTAAAACCAAAAGATGTAGCTCAAATCATAAAACTACAATTACCCGCAGGTAAAGCTACCCCTGCGCCTCCGGTTGGACCTGCTCTTGGTCAAGCTGGGGTTAATATACCAGACTTTTGTCGCCAGTTTAATGAAAAGACTGCTGACCAACCCGGTATGGTATATCCTGTAGTAATTTATGTGACAAGAAAAAAGACTTTTACTTTTGAGATTAAAACTCCTCCAGCGGCTATTTTGATAAAAAAAGAAGCTGCTTTAGCTAAAGGTGCTAGCACGCCTAACAAGCAGCCTGCTGTGGGTAGTATAAATAAAGAACAGTTAAAAAAAATTGCATTATTAAAAATGCAAGATATGAATTGTTATTCTTTGGAATCCGCTATGAGTATGATCGCAGGAACTGCAAGAAGCATGGGTGTTACTGTCCAGTAACGAGATTCCACATGCCAGGATGCAGGAGATTATATTCAAGGCTGATAGCTCGTTAGTTACAAGTTACAAGTTACAAGTTTCAAGTGGCAGGTAGCGAGTTACTATAAAGTATCAAGCCTTAAAAGGAGACTAGATGAAGAGAAGTAAACGGTACAAACAATCTTTGCAGTTGGTAAATCGATTACAGCACTATGAGCTTGAAGAAGCTCTAAATTTGCTGAAAAAGATGCCACCTGCAAAGTTTAACGAGACCGTAGAATTGCATTTCAATTTAGGCGTTGATCCGAGAAAAGCAGATCAACAGATTCGCAATTCGGTGGTCTTACCAAACGGAACAGGTAAAGATGTTCGTGTTTTAGTGTTTGCTGAAGGCGATAAAGCCGATGAAGCAACAAATGCGGGTGCAGATTTTGTCGGTGTCGACGAACTTGTAGAGAAAATCTCTGGAGGTTGGTTCGATTTCGATGTTGTCATTGCTACACCTAATTTAATGGGAAAAATTGGTAAACTAGGAAGAATCCTAGGTCCTCGTAACCTTATGCCTAACCCTAAAGTTGGCACTGTCACTATGGATGTTGGGAAAGCTGTTGGCGAAGTAAAATCAGGAAAGGTTGCTTATCGTGTAGATAAATTTGGAAATCTACACATACCTACTGGCAAACTGAGCTTTGAAAATGACAAGTTGAAAGAAAATATTTTAACTGTCGTTTCGGCTATCCTGAAAGATCGTCCTGCGACTGCTAAAGGTAACTATATGAGGTCCATAACTCTTACTACTACTATGAATCCCAGCGTTAAACTCAATGTGAATTCAGTCACATTAGAGTCAAAGAAATAGAGGTGATATATGGCAAGCATTAAAGAGTATAAAATTAACAATGTTGAAAACATCAAGGATAGACTTGATGGAGCACGCGCGATTGTACTTGTGGATTACAAAGGAATAACAGTGGAAGAGGTCAACAAGCTCAGAAATAATTTCAGAGCTGAAAAAGTTGATTACTTCATATCCAAGAATACTTGGATAAAAATTGCTCTAAATCAATTGGGTATCAATGATTTAGATGATTATCTGAAAGGAACTACGGCTGTAGCTGTCTCAAAAAAGGACGAAGTTGCACCTGCTAGAGTCTTGAAGAAATTTGTAGAAACTGAACTCGAAAAAAAGGAGATTTGCAGTTTCAAAATAGGGCTTATTGGTAAAGATTTGTTCAATCCAAAACAATTAGCTCAATTGGCTGAATTGCCAAGCAAAGAAGAGCTTATTTCAAAGGTTCTTTATGGATTCAATGCACCAATTGCTAGCTTTGTTGGTGTTCTTGGTGGTATCATACGCAAGTTTGCCCTTGCCGTTGATGCAATTGCTAAACAAAAAGCTAAAGAAAATTAAACCATTTATTTGGAGGAAAAATGTCCGAAAAAAAACAACAAATTATTGAAATATTAAAAGGGATGACAGTTCTTGAACTTTCAGAACTCGTTAAAGATCTAGAAGAGATATTCGGTGTGTCAGCAGCAGCTCCAGTGGCTGTCGCAGCCGGTCCAGTTGCAGCAGCAGCTGCTGATGTAGAAGAAAAAACTGAGTTTAATGTTGTCTTAGCATCTGCTGGCGACAAAAAAATCAATGTTATCAAGGTTGTCAGAGAATTAACAAACGGTGTTCTCGGATTGAAAGAAGCTAAAGAGCTTGTAGACGGCGCTCCAAAAGTCGTTCTCGAAAATGTAGAAAAAGCAGTAGCTGAAGCAGCAAAAGCGAAACTTGAAGAAGTTGGAGCTTCTGTAGAAATCAAGTAAATATTGGATTCCAGAGAATTTATTTTTTGTATTCCAAAAAATTAAAGAATCGACGGGTAATCTTTTTGATTACCCGTCATTTGTCCGCTATAATGCCAAGAAAACTCGATATAAATTATTTCGAGAAATTATCGTCATTTCTAAATATGACGCTATGTTATAATTCACTCGTATCCCTTACACAAAGACGGGATGCGTGTCCTTAATTAACCTTTTTATACCTGAAATTTATATATCAGGTTAAGCATAATAAAGGAGTTGATTTTTGAAAAATGTCAAAAGTTTTTCCAAAATAACAAAGAAATTTGAAGAACTAGGGATTCCGAAAATGGAAGTCCCAAATCTCATACAGGCTCAAATCAATTCTTACAATACTTTTTTACAAAGGGAAATACACCCCGCTGAGCGTCAAGACAGAGGTTTACAGTATGTTTTCAATACTATATTTCCTGTTCGAGATACTAAAGGATTTTATAGACTTGAGTTTATTGAATATGTTATCCTGAAAGAGAAATATGATACTGAAGAATGTGTAGAAAGAAACTTGACTTATAATGCTCCTATCCGTGCTAAAATGAGGCTTGTTATACATGATGAAGAGGCTCTAAAAACTGCTAAAGAAGAAAGAGTTAAATCTATCGTGGAACAAGATGTCTATCTTGGTGATATACCACTTATCACCAGTCAAGGAACATTTATTATTAACGGAGCTGAAAGAGTCATCATCAGTCAGGTTCACCGCTCACCCGGTGTTTTCTTGACTGAAGAAGAATCTACGACTGGTGGAAAACCTACTTATTCAGCTAAGGTTATCCCACAAAAAGGTTCATGGATTGAATTTGTCATTGATACTCATGATGTTATGTATGTTTACATTGATAATAGACGAAAATTACCCGTTACTACATTTTTAAGATATATCGGTATTTCTTCTGACGCAGATATCAGAAAATTATTTTACAAATCAGAAGAAATTTTAGTCGAAGAATCAAAGGATAGATATTTATCTGAAGCTGTTTATGACCTAAAGAAAAGCAAATCTATGATTGCTGATGCTAATACTCTGATAACTGATGACTTAAGGTCTTTATTACTCAACGAGAAAATTACAAAAATTAAGGTAGTTGCTTCGGATTGTGAACATAATCGTAAATTGTTGGAAAATTCTCTCGCAAAAGATAATTCCAGAACCCAAGGTGAAGCGGCTATTAAGATTTACAATCAAATAAAACCAAACGAAGATGTTGTTGACGAAGTTGCTCTTGCCTTTTTAGATAGAATCTTTTTTGATGATAAAAGATACTCACTAGGTGAGGTCGGTAGATACAAGGTCAATAAAAGACTAAAAATTGATATTCCTGATAATCAACTCACTTTGACCAATACTGACATTATTGCTATTGTCTCAAAGCTGATTGAGGTTTATAAAGGTGACTCCGAAATTGATGACATCGACCATCTGGCTAATAGAAGAATTAGAACTATCGGCGAATTGATGGAAGAACAATATCAAATAGGGCTGTCTAGAGTTGCCAGAACCGCCACTGAAAGACTTAGTATTGCTAATTCTGATGAAGTCACCGTTCATGAAATCATCAATCCAAACGCTCTTACTAGCGTCGTTAATTCTTTCTTTTTAACAGGTCAATTATCCCAGTTTATGGAGCAAACAAATCCGCTCGCTGCTATAAAACACAAAAGAGCCTTATCAGCACTCGGACCAGGAGGTCTCGCTAGAGACAGAGCCGGTTTTGAAGTGCGAGATGTTCACTATTCCCATTATGGAAGAATTTGTCCCATTGAGACCCCTGAAGGACCTAATATTGGACTGATAGTTTCTCCAGCATTATTTTCCAAGCTCAATAGATACGGATTTTTAGAAACTCCTTATATCAAAATTGAAGATGGTAAGGTAACAAGCGAAGTCGTTTATCTTGACCCACTTGAAGAGGATGAATATATCATCGCTCAAGCTAATGCTAATATTGATGAGAAAAGGTTTTTATCTGACGAACTTATCTTTGCTAGAGAAAAAGAAGATTATGTGCAAGCTAGACCTATTGATGTGCAATATATGGATGTTGCTCCTCAACAAATTGTTTCTGTTTCTGCAGCTTTGATTCCCTTTTTAGAACATGATGACGCTAACAGAGCTTTGATGGGTTCAAACATGCAGCGTCAATCTGTTCCACTGCTTTATCCAGAAGCGCCTATCATTGGGACCGGTCTCGAAAAAATTGTCGCTAGAGATTCAGGAACTTGTGCAGTTGCTCCTTATGACGGAATTATCAGCAATGTTACTTCGGCTTATATTGATATTGTCCCAAAGAGTGTGTCAGAACTTGAAATCGACCTAAATTCAAGCAACCGCATTTATTTAAAGAAATTTCTCCGTTCAAATCAAGATACTTGTGTAAATCAGAAACCTATTGTGGAAATTGGCCAAGAAGTAATAGCAGGACAGCAAATCAGTGACGGTCCTTGTATTGAAAACGATAGGCTTGCCCTTGGTAGAAATTTGATTGTCGCTTTTATGCCTTGGTTCGGTTACAATTATGAAGATGCTATCATTTTGAATGAAAATGTCGCTCGTGAGGATATTTTGACTTCCATTTATATTGAAGTCCAAGAAGTAATGGTCAGAAATACTAAAACTGGTAAAGAAGAATTAGCTTACGATATTCCTAATGTCCCAGTGCAATCTGCCAGAAACCTCGACAAAACTGGTATTATTAGGGTCGGTTCTGCTATTAGACCCGGCGATATTATCGTTGGGAAAATAACTCCAAAATCTGTCGATATAGATCCTTCCCCAGAAGAAACCCTCATGCGCGCTTTATTTGGCGATAGAGCAGGAGATTTTCAAAATACTTCCTTAAAAGCAAAACCCGGCATGGAAGGCGTTGTAATTGATGTGAAAGTGTTTTCTCGTTTTGAAGACAATGTCGATTATGAGGAAGAAAGAAAAGAAGATATTGCAAGGATTAAAAGAGAAAAAGATGATAATACCCGTAGAATTGATGATTTTCTCAAGAAAAGATTAACAATTGCTCTGCAAGGTGAAACTGCTCAAAACATTCTTGATGAAAAAGGAAATCATTATATTTCCCCCGGTAAGAAAATCACTTCTGACGATTTAAAGAAAATCAATTTTAAGAAATTAAATCTTGAAGTTGAAATGGTCGAAAGCTCTGAAAAAAATAAGATAATTTATTATGAAATTGTCCAAAAAGTAAAAGCTGCCATCGACGAAACCGAAAATATCCATAAAAAGAAAAGAGAAAGACTCAAACACGGCGATGAATTGCAATACGGTGTTCTCAAAATGGTTAAAGTTTATATTGCCAAAAAAAGAAAAGTTCAGGTTGGTGACAAAATGGCTGGAAGACATGGAAACAAAGGGGTCATTTCTAAAATTTGTCCCATCGAAGATATGCCTTTTATGAGTGATGGTACTCCTGTTGATATCATTTTGAACCCGCTTGGTGTCCCTTCTCGTATGAATATTGGGCAAATTATGGAAACTCATCTCGGGATGGCCGCTAAAACTCTCGGATACATTGTAGAAACTCCCGTTTTTGACGGTGCTGAACCTCATGAAATTGCTGCTGAACTCAAAAAAGCTGGATTACCTGAAGATGGTAAACAATTGCTTTATGATGGTAAAACTGGTGAACCTTTTAGAGAAAGAGTTACTGTTGGCGTGATTTATATGTTGAAACTTAACCACCTTGTCGCTGATAAAATGCACGCCCGCTCTACCGGTCCATATTCTTTGATTACTCAACAACCCCTCGGTGGTAAAGCTCAACACGGTGGTCAAAGACTCGGAGAAATGGAAGTCTGGGCTCTGGAAGCATACGGTGCAGCTGGACTACTCGAAGAAATGCTCACTATCAAATCTGATGATGTAGACGGAAGAACAAACGCCTATAAAGCTATCACGACAGGACAAAATGTTCCAAAACCAGGAACACCAGAATCTTTCAATGTTCTTATTAGCGAGCTGAAATCACTCTGTTTTGACATAGATTTTCTGACTGAAAAAGATATTAGGCAGATGTCTGCTGAGAATTGATCTTTTATCATCGAAACTCACGGAACTAAGTATTGATTTTTAATATAGATAACTTCCCCCCCCTTTATATAGAAGATTTTCTTGCCCGTTTTTATGGGGGGGGGAGATGTCTTTGGTGGGATGGTTTGCAAGTAGTAAAATATAGTAGATCTTACTGGCATTAAGGAAAATATATATTAATTATCAAAGGAGACATAATGCGTCATTTCAACACAGCTGGACCTGTTAACCAACCAGATGCCTACAAGATAGACCCTCTTACTCGCTGGGACACAGAAGAAATTTTGAATCTGATAAATGAACGAAAATACTTTATCTTACATGCTCCGCGTCAAACAGGGAAAACAAGCTGCTTACTCGCTTTGAGAGATTATTTGAATAAAGAGGGAACATCTTTTGCGTTTTATGCAAATTTTGAATTGGCTCAAGCTGCGCGTAACAATGCTAATGCAGGTATAAAGGCGATTGTTCATGAAATTGCAAGTAGAGTTGATGACTTACTAAAAAAAACGCTTGATATGAATCAATTTATCAAAGATTATACACCGCATTTTGCAGAACATTCAGCTATTAGCACTATCCTTAGATTTGTCTGTGAAAATGTAAATAAACCTGTAGTTATGTTTATCGATGAAATAGATGCTTTGATCGGAGATACTCTTCTTTCTGTTCTTAGGCAGCTTCGGAGTGGGTATGACAAAAGACCAAACATATTTCCATCTTCTATTATCCTTTGTGGTGTCAGAGACATCAAAGACTATCGAATCCACACCAGCAATAATGAAATTATCACAGGTGGTAGTGCATTTAATATAAAGACAGAATCTCTTAAGCTTGGGAACTTCTCAAAAGATGAGATGATAGAACTTTACAATCAGCACACTAATGAGACTGGGCAAATTTTTACAAATGATTGTTATGACTTGATAATGGAATACACAGATGGACAACCTTGGCTTGTAAATGCACTTGCTCGTGAAGTTACTTATAAAATGAAAGAAAATAGAGATAGAAGCATTACTATCACACCAGAAAAACTTGAAATGGCAAAGGAAAGACTGATATTAGAGCGACAAACCCACCTTGATCAGCTTGTAGATAAACTACAAGAAGAAAGAGTGAGAAACATCATCAGTCCCATGATACTTGGTATTGAGAGCGAACCAAACAAAGATGATATACAATACTGCCTTGATCTTGGTTTGATAAAAAAAACATCTCAAGGACTCGAAATCTCAAATGGTATTTATAGAGAAATTATTCCAAGAGAGCTGACTGATGCTGCACAAATAAATTTTTTACATATCTTTAAAAAATTTGATTGGATTGAAAAAGACGGTAGTTTATCGATAAGAACAATGTTAAACTTATTCAGAGCATATTGGAATGAAAACAGCATGATTGTTACAGAAAAATGGGTCGGTTACCATGAAGCACTACCCCAGCTAATCCTCCAAGCTTTCCTACAAAGAATAGTCAATGGCGGTGGTTACATAAATAGAGAATATGCTATAGGTAGAAAAAGAACAGATATAATGATTAAATGGAAATATAACTCTCCTACTACCGAAGATGTAAACTGGCAAAACATCATCCTCGAAATAAAAACTATTAACAAAAAACAAAATTATAAAACAGTCAAAAATGAGGGTTTAGAGCAAACATCCGAATACGCAAAAATCTGCGGTGAAAAAGAAGCGCATCTATTAATATTTGATAAAGATAAAAGTAAAAAATGGAAAGCCCTTGAAGCTAACGAGATAGTAGACTATGATGGTGTAAAAATAGAAATCTGGAAATTTAGGTAAAATATGTGTTTTGAAAATAAATTATTATTAGAGCTGAAAATCTGTAGGGGACGCAATTTTGCGTCCCGGAAAAACAGGACGGATGAATCCTTACCATTACTGAAATTAATGAGAAAAATTCCATTTTATGGAAAATTAAAAAACAACAAGGAGTAGAAAATGAAAAAAATCATTTTTCTAATACTGATAGCTATGATATCGCTTGCTATGCTTCATAGCACGAATTTTGTGGTGGAGGTGGCTTTCGATAGAGTAGATTCCCCTGTCCCAGTTGGTGGTGGTGTCCCAAGACCTTGGTTTCCACCTGATCAATATGTTGATGTTACGGTCTATGGTACTGGAGGTACTGTTCCAATTAATGTCCCTATTGGACCATCACCATTACCCAACATAGTTCCTCAAGGGTATTATATTTTGCACTATAATCATCCTGACCTAACAAATATTGGAACTATCATTGGGCTTGTTATCGAATTTAGGTCACAAACTAAAACAGTATTCCCATTTGTTGGAAATCATCGGGTTGACTTTATTGTCCCATTGACGCCAGGGCAAGATTATTAATCAGCCATCTTGAGCATCAGTAGAAATACTGACTGCTCTTCTGGGAATTTTACCCGAAGGAGATTTAAATGAAAAAATTTTTAACTTTTGTTTTGTTATTAGGATCAATATCACTTTTGGCTAAAAATATTGATAAAATAACCGATGTTACCTTTAGCCACTCCATAAATTATGGATCATATACTAGACCATTAAATAGATTTGAAAATAGGCTTTTTGTCACTACTCAATCCTCTATAGAAGAATACGAAATTTTGCCAGATGGTAGCCTCGAAAGAATATTTGTCCATCAGATGAGCCTGATACTAGCTATTTCAAGGATATTCAATGAAAGATTGTATGTTTTTCATCGCTCAGATGTCAACGCTCAGATGATAATATTTGATTTATCTACTCAACCTATGACCCAGATTTATTCAGAACCAATGCCATCCTCTGGACAATTTACCTCTACTATTCTTCGGCCAATGATAATGCAACACTATTTGATGGTTTGGGATTTGGATTACCGTATACATCAATTTGATACAATTTCTATGACCTGGGTAGCAAGATTGCCTGCAGTATTTGGTATTTATACGACAATGGATTCCTATTTTATTTCGCTTTGGCAAGACGATATCGGGACATTTATCAGAGTTTACGATTTTGATACTGCTTCGACTGGCAACCCTTATGGTGAAATAGTTGGTGATTTCTATTTAAATGGTGATTTTTTTCACCCTATTTATATGAAAGTAGAAAACGGTGTTTTGTTTGTCATGGGTATTGGGAATGAGTTTGGAGTTTATGATATAAATGATTTTTATAATATAATAACCATAGCTTTTAACCCAACATCTTCAGGTGCATCAGTATTTGATGTTTTGCTTTTTGATGACAAACTACTCGTTTATTTTCCCGACACAGACAGTGGCGGGGTATTTTTATATAGTTTACCTGACCTTGAAAATAGACGAAATATCTTTACTGGTGAAAGTTTGGGTCCAGCATTTCATTCTATGGATGTCTTCAATGACAAATTGTATGTCAACGGTAGTTCAGGGGTATTCGTTTATAATATATCAGACAATTTTTATCCGTTGGGAAGATTTGGAAATTCTCGTAATGATTTTTCTCGAAAAGATGAATATTTTATCGAAAGATCTCCAGATAGACAATACATAAACATTTATTCTATGCTGGATGCAAGCTATCTCAAAACAATTGAGACAAACACACCAGCACGCTTTCAGAATTTTACGATAGACAAAAATATCCTTTATGCTGTTGCTAATGATATCTCAATTAATGAAACCTTTATAGAAATCTATGATCTCGAGGCGCAAACCATGATTGGTAGATTTCCAATTGATTTTAGGGCTAATGATATTGAAATCATTGAAAATTTTGTAATTGTTACCCATAACATTGATATTTTTTGGACACCAATGGGATATACAAATTATGTTTTTATTATAGAAAATGAAAATCTCATTGAGCTTGGAAAATTTAGTGGTTATATGGGACACAACCAAGGATATAACCATCCCGAATATTTTATGATCGAAACAGACCGAGATATCGAGTTTCGCGATAGATACAATCCCTTAAATATTATCTCAACTATTCCTAAATCATTTAATAGGCAGATGATGGCATTTTTAGCTGATGGAATTGTTCGTTCAGGTGGTCCGATTTTCAATCAGAATTTTTATTCTGTAGGTGAAGACCTTGCTAGCATGTCCTATCTATATATGTTAAATACCCCTACTAATCCACAGCAAGGTGCTTATCAGTTTGGTGGTGTTTCGGCTTTGTTTAACAATCATCTATCAGAAGTCAGACTTCATGATATTCGTGGTCATTCAACGCATCATTTAGGAAATTTAAATTTTCCTTATTCGATAAACAATGTCCATACATTTTTAGATGCAGAGAAAATTGTGATTGTTTCTTCATCAGGCATCAATGTTTATGATTTTGAATACACAGTGTCCGAAGATGATGAGTTAGCTCCGATAATGCAGACACAATTGATGCCAAATTTCCCCAATCCCTTTAATCCTACGACTATGATAGCCTTTGAGAATGCTGTAGATGGCAATGTCAGTATCGACATCTTTAATATCAGAGGTCAAAGAGTTCGCTCTCTCGTGAATGAGCATTTCCAAGCTGGTAGACATAGTATTGAATGGAATGGTCTTGATGACAATAATAGAGCGGTTTCTAGCGGAGTTTATTTTTATCAGATGCGAGCTGGTGAACACTCTGAAGTAAGAAGAATGGTGCTAATAAAATAAAGGAGTTCTACATGCAATCTATTAAAGCGATTTATGATGGAAATGAGTTTAAACCGATTGAACCGATTCCATTTAAGGGTGAATGTGAAGTAACTATAATTTTTCCAGACCCTGTTGATACAATCGAAGAAAAACTAAAAATACTTTCAAGAACATTCGGAACATGGGATGAGGAAGATGCAAAAGAAATTGAAGAAATTATCAAGGATAGGGCTAATTTTTTTAAAGGAAGAGATGATGATTTTTCTTGATACCGACATTATTTCTTATCATTTATCTTCAAATTTAGTTGTTTATAAGCACCTAGTTGATCATACAAAAAATTATGTAAATATAGGGACTACTGTAATCAATGTTTATGAAATATTAAAAGGTTTAAGATGGAGAAATAATAGGACTAAAGCTGAAAGACTTGAGGATTTATTAAAGATTGTAAAAGTATTTTCAATCGACGATGAGGTAATAGAAATCGCTTCAACAATTTATGGAAGATTAAGAATAATAGGATCAACAATAGGCGATGCGGATATTCTTATCGCAGCAATTGTCATCAGAAATAAAGGCACTCTCATTACAAACAACACAAAGCATTTCGAGAAAATAGAGTCCCTTAATATCGAAAACTGGATATAATGATAATAAAAAAAATCAACTATTTACCCCAGGAGGTAAAGTGAATTATTTACAGAAAAAAGAAAAGACGAGTCAAGATTACGATGCGGTCGCTATACGAGTCGCATCTCCTGACAAAATCAGGACTTGGTCAAATGGTGAGGTAACAAAGCCAGAGACCCTGAATTACAGGACATTGAAACCAGAGAAGGATGGTTTGTTCTGTGAAAAAATATTCGGTCCTGAAAAAGACTACGAATGTAGTTGTGGCAAGTATAAAAAGAGATCTGCTCAGCATATAGTCTGCGACAGATGCGGTGTCGAGGTTACTACCTCTCGCGTGCGTCGCAGTAGACTTGGGCATATAGAGCTTGCCGTTCCGATAGCACATATATGGTTTGTGAAAAGTGGACCCTCCAAGATAGGAGTTTTACTTGATTTGACTATTTCAAAACTGGAGCGAGTATTGTATTACGAGTCCTATATAGTCATAGATCCGGGTGAAATAAATAGTCCCTACAAGAAATTTGATCTGATAGACACTGATGAATATTATGAAAAACGTGATACCTTTGGACCAAATTTCATAGCAAAAATGGGATCAGAAGCGATAAGAACTCTTCTTGAAGAGATCAATCTTGAAGAAATGGTCAATGATCTGAAAACAAGTATCATTTCAGAACCATCAGCAATGAAAAAGCAAAAATTTATCAAAAAATTAAAAATAGCTGACGCTTTTTTAAGATCAGGAAACAGACCAGAATGGATGATATTAGAAGTTTTGCCTATATTACCACCCACTCTGCGACCACTTGTTGCCCTTGAAGGTGGAAGGTTTGCTACCGCAGATTTCAATGATTTATACAGAAGGGTTGTTACCCGTAACAACAGATTGAGACAATTACTTGAAATTAATGCTCCAGAAGTAATTTTACGAAATGAAAAGAGGATGATGCAAGAAGCAGTGGATGCTTTGATTGACAATTCTCGTAAATCAAGACCTGTAAAAGGACGCGGCAATAGAGCTTTGAAAGCTCTTACTGATCAGCTTAAGGGTAAACAAGGTCGTTTTCGTCAAAACTTGCTCGGTAAGCGAGTTGACTATTCAGGTCGTTCTGTGATTGTTGTAGGTCCTCATCTTAAAATACATCAATGCGGTCTTCCTAAAGAAATGGCTCTTGAACTATTCAAACCCTTTATCATAGAGAGACTTGAAAAGTTGGGCGAAACAGATAAAGCAAGATCAGCAAAAAAACTGGTAGAAAAAAAACAACCTCAAATCTGGAAGGTTCTTGAAGAAGTTATCAATGATTATCCAGTTTTATTGAACAGAGCGCCTACCTTGCATAAATTAGGTATTCAAGGCTTTATGCCTATATTGACTGAAGGCAAAGCAATAGAATTGCACCCTATGGTGTGTACTCCTTTCAATGCAGACTTTGATGGTGATCAAATGGCTGTATATGTGCCTTTATCTCAAGAATCTCAGCTCGAAGCAAGGACACTCATGCTCGCAGCTCGAAATCTTCTATTGCCTGCAAATGGCAAGCTTGCTATGGCTGCTTCGCAGGATATTGTTCTTGGAAGCTATTATCTGACAACTTCAGAGAGCATAAATCCGCCTGATGAAAAAACTTTACGCAGGTTTAGTAGTTTCAATGAAGCAATCATGGCTTATGAATATGAAGAAAACCTCCGATTACAAAAAGGTCGCGAGATTCAAAACGATAGGTTGAATTTACATACTTGGATAGTTTTAAAAGATAGTGGAAAATATACCATTACCACTGTGGGCAGAGTTATTTTCAATTCTATCATCCCAGAGCCTATTCCTTTTCAAAATTATACCTTTGATAAAGGAAAATTGAACGATATTGCTATGCTATCATATAATACTGTCGGACAATCAAGAACAGCTATTTTTCTTGATGAAATGAAAGAATTGGGCTTTAAATATGCTACACGCGCTGGAGTAACCTTCAGCTTTTCTGATATTGTTGTTCCTGCAAATAAAAAAGACATTGTTTCCAAAACAGAGGATGAAGTCAAAGAAATATTCCACACTTATTATAATGGCGGTATAACAGCAAAAGAAAGGTCGAGTAAAATCATCGATAAATGGAAATCTGCCACTGAAACAGTTTCTGATGCTTTGATGGAAGAGCTATCACAAGATAGAAAAGGTTTCAATTCTATTTATATGATGTATCTCTCTGGAGCTCGTGGTGGTAAAGACCAGATAAAACAGCTCGGTGGAATGCGTGGTCTTATGGCAAAACCGGCTAAAAGCACTGGTTCTGGTGAGGCTGAAGTCATCGAAACTCCTATAAAATCAAATTTTAGGGAAGGTTTGACTGTCCTTGAATATTTCATCTCTACCCACGGTGCTAGAAAAGGACTTGCAGATACTGCTCTTAAAACTGCTGAAGCTGGATATTTGACCAGAAGGCTCGTCGATGTGGCTCAAAACTGCATTGTTTCAGAATTAGACTGTGGAACTATCGAAAGTATGGAAGTTTCAGCTCTCAAAGAGGGTATTGAAACAATTCAAACATTGAAAGATAGATTAAACGGACGTTTTGCTGCTGATGATATATTTGACCCAATCACTGAAAATGTCATTGTCCATGCAAATGATTATATAAATGAAGAAAATGCTAAACTAATCCAAGATCATGGCATCCATGCTGTGAAAATTCGTTCTGTCTTGACTTGTGAATCTAAGAAAGGTATCTGCCAAAAATGTTATGGAAAAAATCTTGGTAACAACAAACTTGTTACTTTTGGAGACCCTGTAGGTATTATAGCTGCTCAAAGTATCGGGGAACCCGGCACCCAGCTCACTCTCAGAACTTTCCATATAGGTGGTGTTGCCAGCACTGATGTAGAAAAAGCAGAAGTAATCTCAGACTATGATGGAATTGTAAAATTTGTGAAGATAAACTATGTTGTGAACCAAAAAAACGAGTTTTTCTCAGTTTCTCACATAGGTAGAATACATATTGTCGATGAAGAAGACCATTCGGTTGTTCTTGGTGATTACAAAGTCGAATATGCAGCCACTATTTATGTCCGTGAGGATGGTAAGATTGACAAAGGTACTAAATTATTTGCCTGGGATAGCTACAATAACCCGACCATTGCTGTCAGTGAAGGGAAATTGAATTTTGATAATTTTGTCAAAGACATCAACTACAAAGAGGAATATAGCGACATCACTGGTAGAAGAGAAATTACTATCATTGACCCAAAAGATAGAACCAAACAACCTCAATTTATCATCGTCAACCCTAAAACTAAAAAAGAAGAAAGAGTTCCTCTCCAAGCAGGTATGACTGTTGAAGTTGAAGATGGAACTTATGTATATCCGGGAGACATTCTCGGTAAGTCTTCAAGAGCTACTGCAAAACAAGGCGATATCACAGGTGGACTACCCAGAGTTCAAGATTTATTTGAAGCCAGAACTCCTAAAGACAAGGCTGTAGTTAGCTTTATATCTGGAAAAATAACTATTGGAGAATTGACTAAATCTGGTAGATTGATTTATGTAAAATCAGAAACAGGCGAAGAGGAAAAATATACCATTCCTCCAGGAAAGAGAATTATTGTCCATCAAAACGACATCATCGAATCTGGAGACGCATTGTCTGATGGGTCGCTTGATCCACACGATATTCTTTCTGCAAAAGGTATTAAAGCTGCTCAACTCTTGATTTTGAACGAAATTCAAGAAGTTTACAGAAAACAAGGTATAAAAATTGATGATAAACATATCTCTGTTATCATCAGACAGATGTTTAAAAAAGTTAGAATAATCAACCCCGGACACACGAAATTCCTTGAAGGTGAAATCGTTGAAAAAGATCATGTCCTCAATGAAAACAAAAGGGTTGAAATAGAAGAATTAAAAGACCGTGAAGGTAATATAATTAAAGGCGAAGGAGCAACTTATGAGCAAATGCTACTCGGCATCACAAAATCATCTTTGATGACTGAAAGCTGGCTCTCCGCCGCTTCCTTCCAAGAGACAACAAAAGTGTTGACAGAAGCCGCTATCGAGGGTAAAATTGATTATCTCGAAGGCTTGAAAGAAAGCATCATCTTAGGCCATAGAATTCCAGTGGGTACAGGGACCCGATATTATATTGATATGGTCGAGAAGGAGATCGAACAAGGCAAAACAATGAAAGAAATCATTGAAATGTTTGCTCATTCAAAGAGTGAGGTTGCCGAAAAAGAGGATCTCGAAGCGATGATGGATTATTAGTTAGGAGGTATTACATGCCAACAATCAATCAATTAGTCCGCAAGGGTCGCAAGACTCTCGCAGAGAAGAAGACAAACAGAGCTCTTCAAGGTTGTCCGCAACGAAGAGGTGTTTGCACGAGAGTTTATACTTCGTCACCGAAAAAGCCGAACTCAGCATTGCGTAAAATTGCCAGAGTTCGTTTAACCAATGGTATCGAAGTAACTGCCTACATACCAGGCGAAGGACACAATTTACAAGAACACTCAATTGTTCTTGTTAGAGGTGGAAGAGTAAAAGATTTACCGGGTGTTCGATATCACATTGTACGCGGAGCTTTAGACTGCTCTGGTGTCGACAAAAGAAAAAGAAGTCGCTCAAAATACGGCTCCAAAAGACCAAAGAGTAAATAAGGAGGTATAGTTATGCCAAGAAAAAGAAAAGCTATTCAAAGAGAAATTTTACCTGATCCGAAATACAAATCCATTTTACTCAGTAAATTCATCAATTGTGTCATGAAAAAAGGAAAAAAATCAATTGCTGAAAAAATTGTCTATGGAGCACTAGAAATTATGGGTGAAAAAACTAAAAAACCACCCATTGAGGTTTTTCAAGAAGCAATCGACAACGCTCGACCTATTGTTAAAGTGGTCTCACGCAGAGTTGGTGGTTCAAACTACCAAATCCCAACTGAAGTTACCCAAAAAGCAGGTACAGCAATTGCTTTCCGTTGGCTCATTAGCGTATCGAGAAATCGTTCTGAAAAGAGTATGAAAGAATGTCTCGCTGCTGAGTTACTAGCTGCTTTTAGAAAAGAAGGTACGACTATCAAGAAGAGAGAAGATACTCATAAAATGGCTGAAGCAAACAAGGCATTTGCTCATCTTAGATGGTAATTACTTCTCTGTTCACTTATTTGTGAATAGTTCTTGCGAGTAAACCCGAAAGCTCCCCAATATTTTTTACAGTTCGTAAGTCTCCCCCCACAAACATTTGTGGGGGGAGAATAGGGGAGGATACAAGCATAAGTGTCAAATTTCCATTTTGGTTCTTATTCTTTGAATATTCCAGAGGAATAATGGCTTGGTAGAAAACTGTCCGAAAAGTCATTTGCATAATGGCGTATTGCTTATTCAATTTATTGAAGATATTATCAAAAGCTAATGTAACAAATTAAATAGGGGATTTTTTTTTTATGAAATTCAGAAAACTTGGAAAAACGGATTTATTGGTCAGCGAGATTGGCTTTGGATGCACCTATTTTTGTGAGACTGGTGAAAAGGTGCTTGGTAGGATGTTTGATATTGGCATAGATGCAGGAATAAATTTTCTTGATGTTTGTCTATCAAGACCTGACGACCGAGATGTTGTTGGCAGAATATTAGAAGGTCGCAGAGATAAGATGATTATTCAAGGGCATTTGGGGCTAAGCATCGCAAATGGGCAAGAAGAGAGAACACAGGATTTACATAAGTCCAAAGCACATCTGGAAGACCTATTATCTCGCCTAAAAACAGATTATATCGACATCGCCATGTTGCACTGCATTGACCAGATTGATGAGTATAATGCAGCTGTGCAGAGTGGATTGATAGACTATATGCTGGAGCAGAAAAAGAAAGGTGTTTTCAAAGCTCTTGGTTTCAGTTCACATGAAGCCGATGTTGCCTCAGCTATGGTCAGGTCTGGGAATTTTGATGTGGTAATGTTTAGCATTAGTCCTCTTTTTGACTTGCTTTTCAACGATATGGAACGCTTTTTTACAATGTCTGATGATGACGCTTATCCAAGAGATTTGAATATTGACCCCAAAAGAGCAGCATTTTACTCGCTTTGCGTAGAAAAAGGCGTTGGTATTTCAGTAATGAAAGCCCTTGCCGCAGGAAGTCTCGTTGACCCGCTTGGTTCACCATTTAATCAGACAATGACAGTGCCACAGTGCATTCATTATGCTCTCAACAGACCTGCGGTGGGCAGTGTTTTTATCGGCATGAAAAATGAAAAACAGCTTGAAGATGCTTTATCATATTATCAAGCGACCCCATCAGAACTTGATTATTCAGGTATCCTAAATAGCGTTACTGGTGAGATAGCTAAAAAATGTCTATATTGCAACCATTGCTTACCTTGCACAGCTCAAATTGATATTGGCAGAGTTACGCGTCTTTTGGATGATGCAATTATAAGAGGCATGAATGCTGAAATGCAGAAAAATTATACTAAACTAACAGTGAAAGCCTCAGCTTGCACTGAATGCGGTTTGTGTATGCCACGGTGTCCTTTTGGCATTGATATAGTTGCCAATATGAAGAAAGCAAATGATATTTACAGTTAAGAACAACTAAACTTATGAAAATTTGTATAAGGTGGAAATAGATGAAATACTTAAATATAAATGAAGAAACTTTGAAAAACATGGTTGCTCAAGATTTTTTTGAGAAATTTGATTGCACAGAGATAATAAAAAATATTGATTTCAGTGTAAAAGAAAAATCGGATTCTTTATTGGTTCAAAAGTATTTTTTATGGGCTGAGGCTAAAGCAAGTATTACTGATTTACTATCTATGCTCACACAGTTAATTTTGACCATCGGTAAATCAAAAATTACAGACCAGCGAATACCACCACCTTTTTTAGGTTGTTTCGACCCCAATAAAATAGCTTTTGTAGAATTTTCGGAAATCATGGATATTTTTACCCTAAATGATTTTAACTGGAATGTTACACCATCAAATACAGGAACTGACGAATTTAAGCATATCTACGAAAAATTGGAAAAACTTATAAATAACAATCTTTATATTTTCGATTTTGAAAAAGAAAGCATTGAATTAAAGATATTTATCAATAATAATTTCGTTACCGATAAAACAGGAGCAAATAAAATCCAGATTACCAAAAATAATTTTACTTGGGTCTATGCAAAATGGAACAAAGAAGTAAAACCAACTATTGGAGTAACAGACTGGGATCTGGCAAAACAAAATGGTATATTTGATCTTGATTTTTATCTGGCTGATTTATTGTCGCAAGATAATCTATCTTTAAAAGAAAAACTAAATATAGTTCTTAAACACACACAATACGAAGTAAAACCTGAAAAAGCAAGGATTGGTTTGTTTAAATCTTATATCATTGATTTTAATGATGGTCAAAAGGCTCACCGACAATTCTGGACAAAATACGAAAGACCACCTCTCGAAGTATATTGGGACTATATCATAGACAGACGCGACCTCCTCGTTCCACAAGATATCAGAGAGCGAAAAGGTTCTTTTTTCACACCACAAATATGGGTAGAGCTTTCCCAAAAATATATAGCCGATGTCTTTGGCGAAGACTGGCAGGAAAACTATTATGTATGGGATTGTGCTGCAGGAACAGGAAATTTACTTGTTGGACTAACGAATAAATATCGCATCTACGCTTCCACTATCGACCAAGCTGATGTAAATGTCATGCATGAGCGGATAAAAGATGGAGCAAACCTGTTAGAAGACCATGTTTTTCAATTTGATTTTCTAAATGATAGCTTTGATGACCTGCCAAAAAGCTTACGAGATGTCATTAAAAATGAACCAGAAAAATTGATTATTTATATCAATCCTCCGTATGCGGAGGCGACATCAGGTGTACGAAGAAGCCATAAAACAGGTGTGTCTGTAGGAAATAAAATACATGACAGATACTTTAGCAAAATGGGTAAAGCAAGAAACGAACTTTTTGCACAGTTTTTGACTCGTATATATTTTGAATTAAAAGGTTGTAAAATAGGAGAATTTTCTAAACAAAAAGCTCTTGTGGGTCCAAATTTCAAAGATTTCAGAAAATTCTTTTTTGCAGAGTTCAAAAAAGGATTTGTGGTCCCTGCAAACTCTTTCGATAATGTAAAGGGCAAATTTCCAATAGGTTTTAAGATTTGGGATACAAAAGATGGGAAACATTTTGAAAATGCCGTCTTTGATATTTATAGTGCCGATGGTTCATTTCAAGGTCAAAAAGAATACACGGATGGTCCAGAATGTTTATATATAAATGATTGGATAAAGATTTTTAGAGATAAATCAAATATTTCAATAGGAAATCTCTGTTATGTAGGTAATGATTTTCAACATGCAACTAAAATTCAGATTTGTTCTACAGAGAAAAAGATAATAGCCCACGATGTTGTTTTAAATATTAATCAAAACAACTTAATTTCAGCTGCGGTCTATTTCACTGTCCGCAAAGCCATCCCAGCTACTTGGCTAAATGACCGCGACCAGTTTTTATTTCCCAATGACGGCTTGAAAGAAGACATTGAGTTTCAGACAGATTGTTTGACCTTCACCTTATTTCACAACAGCAATAATATCAGCTCAAGACATGGCACAAATCACTGGATACCTTTTACAGCAGAAGAGGTGAATGCCCGCACAAGCTTTGAAAGTAGTTTTATGACAGATTTTATAAATGGTAAAATAATAGCAACGAAATACACGCCGTTGTTGTTTGATGATAATAAAAGTAGCGTCAGTTTTCCAGCCGACGAGCATTCTCGAACTGGACAGTTCGAGTTACATTTCACAGACAGAGCCAAAGAAGTCTTTAAAGTCGGCAAAGCCTTATGGAAATATTATCATTGCCAACCCGGTTGCAATGTCAATGCCTCTTTTTATGACATCAGAGAATATTTTCAAAGTCGCGATGAAAAAGGCAAGATGAAACCCACAAGTGATGATGCGAAATATAACAAATTACTTTCAGATTTAAAGCTGGAAATGAAGTATTTAACAGCACAAATAGAAAAGAAAATCTATGAATATGAATTCTTGAAAAAGTAATTGACTTTTCATCAAGAACAGATAGGTAAGCCTCCGCGTCCCGAGTGTCCAACCATAAAAGCGGTAACTTTCCCCCCTACCACCAATGCTAACAACTTTAACTGTTTAAAACCCGTTGGGGCAATCTCCGATTGCCATAAAATCCTATAAAAAGCCAATCGAAGATGACAGGCTACTCCGCTTCGCTTCGTGGTAGCACTACTGAGCAAATTCTCGCTAAGCTGTTAGCATTGGGTAGGGGGGAAAGTTGAAGTTATGGGCGAGCACCTTAGAACTAATCCATATCGTTCTTTTTTGAACTCCACAATATTGCATTTCCCATTGACATTATCGTATGCAATTAATTTTATTTTCTAAGATGTCTAATTTTCTACGGATTTTTTTTAAATCTCCCATATTCTTGCCCCATCAAAATATGTTCATGGACATTACCAGATACAGGGACTGTTATTTCAAAACCTGCTTTTTCCTCAAATATCATGATAATATCCGAGCCACCAAATAAAAATCTACCTAGTGGGTCACCTTTTCTTATTTCTGCTCCTACCACTACAGTATCCTCAAAGACAACAGATGAGATTTGCGACATGCCTACGGGTAAAACTGCTACATAACCATGCTCATAAGTATCTATGACGACTAAACCTCTTGTTTGTATGGATTGCCACCCCGGTTCGGTTATTATCAAGTAATATCTTTCTGAGTCTGCATCCCATACAGCATTTCCTCCCAGTGCATCTTGAGCTGGAATGTTTATCACTTCTTTGACAGTGCCATTTACTGGAAAATGAAATCGGTGATAATCCTGAACATTTAAAAAAGTATGTGTTATTGTTCCATTGGCAAATGTTTCAGCATAATTACTGTTTTCACCCAATAATAGCGGTACTGACAGAAATTCAGTTGATTTTACTTGAATACCTACATTAATTTGAGAATCAACATCAATCTGCCACACTCCTTGCGGTTCAGAATCAGCAGGTGAAACAACTATCGAATTATCATCAGGTGCCACAATAGGTCTCACTACAGGCGAACTTAATGCTCTGGAAAAAAAGTCATTCCAAGTTTTCCAGTTTGTAGGGTCTTCATACCAGTCATTGTCAAGGTTGAAAAGTTCTTCAGACCTCATTTTTTCATAATATTCGGTATTCCAAGACTCTTCAGTAGATAAAAAATCCCCCCATGATCTGACAAAGCTGACTATCCATGGCTGTAATGCGGGGTAATATTGGACACTATTGAAATAAAATCCTTTGCCTTCTAGTTCTGTTAAAGGCTGGTCTATAAGCCAGTAAAAATAGTTTAAACTTTGGTCTATAGCCTCAAAAATCGAAGGATTTTCTTCAGCACTTTGCAAAGCATTCCAAGGCATAGCTTTGACACTCCAATTGAGATATTGGAAATAATCTTCAAGTGATTGAGCAGGGTTTGTGTTCCTATCGGGATTAATTTCCCTTGCAATATCAAGAGAGCGAATCAAGAGTTGCTCCAAGTCTGGATTTTCGTTCAAGATATTGATAAGCTCTAAAGTAGCTGGTTCATGTTTTTGAGCTACATTATGTGAGCAAACTACGCTGCTAAATAGGATAAGCAGCAAAATTAAGTAAAGCTGTAAGTTTTTTTGAAAAATTAAATTATTTTTCATTGTTATCTCCTTATTTATATCTTTTTCTTAAAATATCAATCATTTCGTTAATTCTATGCTGATAAGTGTGTTTTTTAATCACAATTTGATAGCTATTTTCTGCAATCTTTTTTCTCGATAAATCATTTTTGAGATAGAAATCCAGAATATCAGGTATTTCATCTACATCGTCAAACCAAACCATATTTTCTTTTGTGGCAAAAAAATGAGAAATTTGTGGTCTATAGTCAGTTAATAAAAATTGCCGAGAGGCAGAAACATCAAAAACTCTTTGATTTACAGCATTTGTCATTTGTAGCGAAGTCATATTGAAATTTATTTTCGATTGATTGTAAAAATCGCATAAATCATCGTAATACCATCTTTCAGAGAGTATTTCAAATTCAATAGGCAAAATATTTTTCCAATTTGGGTCTCCAGATACTATTGGCATAAAATTTGATAGTTTATCAAGTCCACTTTTTCGATAAATCTGTGTTCCTTTCCACAATATGGCAGCTATAAAATCTTCTCTCTGGGTTATACTATCAAATCTTAAATCCATATCAGAAAAAGCATTTTCAACATGTCTCGATTTTGAGGTGAGAAATTTCTCCACAATGACACCAAAAATTGACAATAAATCATCTCTATGCACCCATGATTTCATCGTTTTATGCACTGCGTTGGTCATGCTCGAACCTACGAAAGAAACAGAGTATTTATAATCGGTAGAAACACTTTTTTGAGGATAAAAAATTGATGTATCAGTGGCTAAAGGCAAAAAATCACAATTTTTATACCCTTTTTCTTTGACCTGTATTATATAGTCATCATCCCAAACGAAAATATTACAAAAATCAGATACATTCTTCTCAAAAGATGATAATATCACATTGGGGCTATCAACAAACCACGAAACAAAAGGTATTTCTAAATCATTGAAAAAATCAGCCATCCGACCTTCTTTGTCAAAACCAAGATGATTGATTGTCAAAATAAAATCAGGTTTAAAATGGGTTATATCGTTCAGCAATTTTTTCATAAAAATGTCATAATCATAATTTTCAGCATCTATATGAATATAATGAAGCAAATTTCCCGTGTTTTTGATAGCAGATAGACATTCTTTGGACAGGATAAAGGTTGAATCTATAAAAATTATTTTACATTGAGAGGAGATAAATTTTTTATATTTAAGAGATTTATTTTCAAAAGTTTTTTGTTCTGTTTTATTTATATTTATTTTGTTTAACAATGAAGATGATGTAGATTTTTTTCTGAGAAAAACAACTATTCTGTTAAATAACGATGAATAAGCTCTTTCTTGACTTTTTTGAATATATATATCAAAATCTTTCTCTTTTTCGGAGGGATTTTCCCAAAAACTTGCTAAACTCGCATCTTCATAACCTACATAAATTTTTTGAAAATCAATAATACTTAAATCTACATGTTTTAAACCTAAATAAAAAATCTTGATATCAGGTTCAATTAAGATTAATTTTTTTTCAGGATATTTTTCTCTGATTTTCAGACTCACATAACCCAATCCAAATCCAACAATTACTATTGTATCGTTTTGAAAATCAGTATTTTGAGCAATCTTTTCAGCTTCTTTGGATGGGTAAAGCTGGCTGTGAATAGTGATATTTTCTTCAGCAGTGGTGTTAGTTTGCAAATTTTCAGTTTTTTTTTGTGGCAGATTTTTTTTTAAGACAAGGGATGGATATTCTGTTTCATTGGTAGGCAATATGTTATAGAAAAAATCATAAGCATTGCCATCCTTTTCTATAAGGCATTTATTGGCATTGTCCTTTATCCATATTATATTTTTATTGAATTTTTCTCTCATATTTCAAAAATATTTCATGAGGTCTATTTGTCAAGATAAACTATGAAATCATTTTTTTTACATAGCCTATTTTCTTTATATATAAAAGATTGAGACGATTTTAAAATTAAATTTTGAAAAAACCAATCATTGATTTTAAAAGATAGAGCACATTAAGATTTCTACCCTAATTCGTAACAAAATAATAAAACTTTGAAAAAACTTGACATAAAACCTAAATAAAAAAAACTTGTTTCCAAATCTATTTATTTATAATTTATAATTTATAATTTATAATTTATTAAGAGGTAACAATGGAAAAAATAAAATCTATCCAATATGGTATTTCGAGTTTTGCCGATATTTCAGGTAGAAATGCATATTATGTAGACAAGACAATATTTATCCCCGAAATAGAGAAAACTCCTTTCAATTTCCTCATCCGACCTCGTCGCTTTGGGAAATCTATGTTTTTATCGATGCTTGCTTTATACTATGACATAGCCAATAAAAATAATTTTAACACCTTATTCAAGGAGACTTGGATTCATGAGCATCCAACAGAGGAAATGGGAAAATATCTCATTTTATACCTCGATTTTTCAATGGTTATTCA
>WRLO01000005.1 GCA_009777575.1 Candidatus Cloacimonadota bacterium | reverse complement strand
CCCCCCCCATAAATGTGGGGGGAGTTCCCCGCACATTTATGCTACTACCATTTCCCCCCACATTTATGGGGGGGGTAGGGGGGGGATATGCAGAATATATCTTCATCTTCAGCGACTTGATATCATGCAAACCAGCAAGTATAACGCTATGAAAGGTTGTATCAATTCCAGCTTGAGATTTTATGTATTTATCTCTGAGCATTCCTAGAAAATAAAGAAATATCTGGTTGTCACTAGATTTGTCAACCTCGTCAATCATCAGGACTATCTTTTTTTCTATCTTTGACAATACATCCGAGATAACATTTGACAGAGTATCAAAGTCTGTAACTTCATTATTTTTAGCTGATAAAAGCTCGCTGTAACTGCTTTTAACAATGTTATTATCCATTGCTAATTTTTTTAAAAATTTCTGACAAAACACTTTTGGGTTTTCAAAAGAACTACTATCAACACCCTCAAAACTCAGAAATATAGGCAAATATTCCTCTGTTTTCATCATTTCTCTTCTCAAAAGAGTTAAAGTCGTAGTCTTCCCATATTGCCTTGGTCTATTGATGACAAAATAGTCCTTTCTTCTTATCATCGTCATAATTTGAGCTATCTTATCACTCGTATCTACCATAAAATTTTCTTCTGGGACACATATCCCAGTGATTTTAAATGTTTTCATAATTAAATTTTTCCTTTTATTCTTATAAATCCTTAATTCCTATCATTTTCCATTTTCCATTCTACATTTTCCATTATTTTAATAACACCATTCTCCTCGTATCCACGACATCACCTGCCACCATCCGATAAAAATACACTCCACTGCCAAGCTCACGCCCGCTATCATCTCTACCATCCCAGACTACTGTATGAGAGCCTCTTTCATAAAATCCATCCAATAGCCTCTTAACTCTCTGTCCACGGATATTGTATATATCAATCGAGACATGAACTGAAACGGATTGGATAAATGCGTTGTCTATATTTTCGGAACGGCTGAAGGCGTTCCCTACAGTAAAAGATATAGTCGTCTCTGGATTAAAAGGATTGGGGAAATTGCCTAAAAGCTCGGAGCGAACTATTGGAGCCACCTCTTCATATTCTGACACATCACCTTCAAACCTGATATCATAAGTCCATATTCCACCATTTGCCCAGAGAACCATTTTCCTTCTATCGGGAAAGAAATAAGTGCTACTAGTATAGACCATCCTATCACCATAATTTATATTCCCTATCGAGACCACTTGTCCATCAGTGATGGTAAAAAACTCTGCTCGATTGTTATTGAGATTTTGGCTTGTTGCTGCTAACACTCTATTATGTGAGGTCAAATTATTTGTTGTGAAAGAGCGGAGTAATTCCAAAGTATCGGTGTTTGTGTCAAAATAATACATCCTCGCTCTATCAGGTGCATCTGTATTTTCACTTCTACTCAAAATTATATGATTTTCATCAAAATAGTGGACAATAGATTCATGGTCTATGTAATCAATTTGTCTTGATAAAAGAATTCTATTAAAATTACTTATATCTCTGATATAAAGTGTTCCATTATGGATACTTGGGATAAAATCATACTTATCATGACTCCATTGACTTGGTATTCTTCCAGGGAAAGCACCTTTATAACTAATTTGGTCATCTATCAAGTCATAAACTAAAACCTGTCTCGGATTAAAAGAACTTAGAAAAATCTGGTTTCCATGTATATTTACATAAGGAGAAATTTCCGTATAGTCAATGTAAGTGCGGTATAGAAATTTTGCTATTTGATTTTCTATCTCATAAATTTCAAAATAATAATCGTTATCATCTTCCTGAGATAATAAATACAATCTATCATCCTTGATATAAAACGAATTGTATAAAACCATCCATGCAGGCCAAGGATGTGCCAGAGACATTCGTTCCAAATTTAAGGTTACCAGCGAAGTGTTGTCAATGACCGAGTAAATCCTTTGTTCACCTTTAAATAAATCAATCTCCATATAATAAACATCATTATCACAGATACTTGTAATAGGGAAATAGTTTACAGTCCCATAATGGTTTACCATTTTAAAATTTTGAGTTGTATCAAAGACGAGCAATGCAAAATGAGCTTGTAAATACAAATAAGGTTCAACATAGTGTATGCCATAAGCACTTGAAGCAGCATTACGATGAATAGGTTGTGTATAAACCAATTCATAAGCATCAAAAGCGTTTAAATCATAAACTTGAAACCCAATGCTGGTATCATAATTATAAGCATAAATGCGAGATTCGGTATAATAGAAATTATAGAAACGACCTGGTATTCTGTGCACAGTATAAGGATTTGCAGGATTACTGATATTTATGATAAGAATAGCATTACTAGAAAAACCATCAGTATTCATGATTATTTTTTTATCAATGACACTGACCTTTCCCCATCTTGTCCCATATCCCGTTATTTCTCTAGATGAAATCTCCTCAAGGCTATTGGTATTTTCATTCAGAGAAAAAAGTGTAAGTCTCATGTTTGGATTTTCAGCTGAGATCCTTATATAGACACCATCTGAATAGTCCCAAAAACCACCTCCACCGGGCACATTTTGAATAAAACCTTCATAAGTGTAGGTCTCTATGCAGAATAAATCGATTTTAAAACCTGCCCAAGTGTAAAACATTAAATAACTCTCACTAAAAAACATGGTATTTACATCAGCACCTTGAACCTGGATAGGTCTAAAATCAATAAAAGTTATCAACTGCATTGGGGTCTTTGTCAAATCAAAAACATCAACTCCTCTTTCATTCGTAGTTGATTTAGGCAGATAATATCTATCTCCGTGAATAACACCTGCATATACAGAATGGTCAAAAAAGCTTGTCCTTTCTAGCTCACCATTGGGGAGCATTATAAACTCCTCTGTTTTAGTGCCATTTCCGACAATTAGTTTGTTTTCATAGCTCGATATTGAGCCTATAAATACATCATAATTAAATCGTAGCTCATCGTTTGTGAGACTCTCGATTTTTCCTACATTTTGTGCGTTTAGTAGTGTAATAAACAATACTGCTATCACCAATAAAAATTTTCTAAAATTTGTTAATTTCATTTTTTCCTCCGTTTATTTTTTTATTTTCTTATCGTAAATCGAATTTTCTAATTCGATGTTTTTTGTCAACAAGAATGTTGACATTACATTTTTTGTCATTCTTTATAAATATCATGAAATCGGTTCAAGAGCTTGCTCGTAGAATTACTATCTATAAAAATCATTCAACAAAACAATTCCCCCCCCCTGCCCGCCCCATAAATGTGGGGAGAACATCCCGCCCCATATTTATGGGGCGGTTCAAGAGCTTGCTCGCAGAATTACCTTCTGCCGTTTGCAAGACATTTATATCAGGGGGGGGGGAATCATCGTTTTTATTAAAAGATAACATCTTCGATGTATTTCTAAGGTATTTATTATTTATCCATTTTCCATTACCCATTATCCTAACTCAGCACTATCAACTCTTTCCCCTCGTCTACAGTATCACCTTCTTTAACATAAATTCTTTTCACAATTCCTGCTTTGTGAGCAAAAATATCATTCTCCATTTTCATTGCTTCGAGAATGAGGATTGGTTGGTCTTTTTGAATTTGTTGACCTTCTTTGACAAGTATTTTCAGGACTACACCAGGCATAGGAGATTTTACAGTGTCAAGGTTTTGTGTAGTCATAGTTTTATCACTGTCTTGTTTTTTAGGGATAGGTATAGGGTTAGGAACTTCATTGGGTAATGGAGTTGGTTTTGCTGATGCCTGAGTAGATTTAACTACAGCAGGGGAAACTTCAGTTTTTGAGGGTATTTCATTTTTGTGAACTACTTGGACTCCACCATCTTTGTTGGGTTTTACAGTCACATTAAAGTCTTTACCATTTACAGAAACAATAAAGTTTTTAGGTTCTCCAGATTCAGCCTTGCTTTGTAAACTTGTCGGTGTCTCTGGAGTAACCTTTTTTTCCTCTTTGTAATATACACTCAGAGGTGATTTGCCTTTTAAATAATCTAATCCTTTATCTTTGCATGAAGCTACAATGAATATATTTTCTTCTGTTACATGAAGCTCGTTGTCTTTCAATATCTTTTCCGCAACTGGAACACCGGGTGGGATAATATCAACAGGATCACCTGTAAAAATGTCTTTTTTCAAATGTTCTTTAGCTATCTTGATTATTTCTGGGTCAGCTGGTCTTGGTGTTTTTCCAAAATAACCTAAAACCATATTTCCGTATCCATCAGTCATTTTCTTCCATTTTCCCATAGTTACATTAACATAAGCCTGCTGGAAATAAAATTGTGATACAGGAGTCACACTTGTTCCAAAACCTCCAAGTGCTACAACCTCAGCCATTTCATCTATCACTTTGGGATATAAATGAAGTGTTTTTGTGTCTCTCATCATCATTGTATTTGAGGTCAAAGCACCTCCTGGCATTGGCGATAAAACTATCAAAGGAGAAGTTTCTTTTGCTTCAGGAGGCATTAAATATTTTGACATTGTTTCTTCAAATACTCTCTCTGCTTGCAATATTTTTTTATAATCGATATCGAGAGTATAATCTGTATATCTAAAAGCTTGCCATATCGTTAATATATCAGGCTGGCATGTTCCACCAGATACAGGCATTTTTGACACATCTATTCCATCTACTCCTGCTTCTACGGCTGCCATTATAGCTGCAACCCCAAGTCCAGCCGTGTCATGCGTATGAAACCACAAAATTACATCTTTACCGACTATTTCTCTCGTTTTTTTTATGGTGTCTTTGACTATCTGGGGAGGAGTTGTTCCTGTAGCATCTTTAAACGCTATTGAGCCAAACGGGATTCCTCTTTCGAGAATTTCTTTAATTTTTTCTGTATAGAAATCTGCTGTGTGAACTGTATTATCCTTTATTCCCGGTGGTAAACCCATCAGAGCTATTGCTACTTGATGATGTAAGCCATGGTTATGGATACAATGACCTGAAAAATCAAGATTTTGCATGTCGTTTAGAGCATCAAAGTTTCGAATAGTAGTTGTTCCGTGTTTTTTAAATAACTTCGCATGAAGATCGATTATGTCTCTGGGTTGTTGGTCCAAGGCTACTACATTGATGCCCCTTGCGAGAGTCTGAAGATTTACCTCGGGACCGGCTATTTTGCGGAGTGTATCCATCATGTCAAAAGCATCTTCTTGAGTGTAAAAATAAAGGCTTTGAAACCTTGCTCCACCACCAAATTCAAAATGTTCGATTCCAGCTTCGAGAGATGCCTCAAATGCTGGTAAAAAATCTTTCGTTATCACTCGAGATCCATATACTGATTGAAATCCATCTCGAAATGATGTGTCCATAAATCTTATTTTTTTTAATGCCATTTTATACTCCTTTAAAAGTTGATATATTTTATTTACCTATATCTTCAAATATAGTTCCTTCAAACCACAGCTAGTCGCTATAGGTGTCACCTTTGGTTCGTAGCGGCAATCTCCGATTGCCATAAACGCTTGTAAAAAGCCAATCGGAGATTGGCACTACGAGCACAAATTGCGATAAACGCTTGTAAAAAGCCAATCGGAGGTTGGCACTACGAGCATAAATTGCGATAAGTCGACACTTGTAAAAAGCCAATCGGAGATTGGCACTACGAGCACAAATTGCGATAAGTCGACACTTGTACCTTGTCATCCACCTCTCCCCTATTTATGTGAAAGAAAATCCACTCTCAATTAATTTCTACATTTCAAGACCTTAGATACATATTTATCGCAGCAGTTATTACAGCTGTTATTTCTTCATCTTCTTTATCACTTAATTTTTGAAGTGATTGGGTAACAAGATGATTACTATCATTTTTTTCATCCTTTTTCAACAAAAATTTTGATGAGATACTTGGTATTTTTGGGGTTATTTTTTGAGTTTTCATATATATTAATGTTTTCTTTATTGAAAAGTATAACATTAATATTATAGGGGTTGACACAAGTATCATCGCTATTATTATCATTATCATATTCCCTCCTTGATTTTATGAAACAGATAGTATAAAACTATTCCTTCTCAAATCGCACAATTATATATTTTTGAATAATTCCAATAGAAAAGAGATAATCTTATCTATGTCTTTTATTTTCAAACTTTCATTTGGAGTATGTGGAGCTTTGATTGTCGGACCAATAGAAATCATCTGCATTTCTGGATATTTTGCTCCTATCACACCACATTCTAATCCTGCATGAATTACCTCAACCTCGGGTTCAGTTCCATAAATATTTTTATAAGAAACCTTTGATTTTGTCAATAATTCTGATTCCCAATCTGGTTCCCAAGCTGGATAACCTTCATCAGCATAGCAATTCGCTCCATACATCTGGGAAATATCTTCAATCTTTTCATACAATACATCCATCTGGGAGGATTTACTACTTCTTAGGCTGATCAATATCCGCAACTTATCTTCATCTGTATCTACTTGAGCAAGATTGTTTGAGGTCTCTACTATTTCATCATGTCCTATAGGTTCAAGGGTTTGGCTTACAGAACTCAATTCAGGCGAGACATTTTTTTGTGTAGCAGGGTCTGTTTTTTGTGATTGTTTATCGTTTACTAGTGAAAAGACACCATGAGGTAAATCCATCAACATTTTGATGATATTTTGAGAGATGTCTGTTCTAATATATCTTTCACAAGGTTCTATCTTTTCAAAGGATAGCTCCATCTGGGGTTCTTTTGCTCTGAAATCCCTTTCGATTTCATCAAATGTTTGTTTTTTAATTATTTTTACCAATGGTTCATTTTTACTCGAAAAACAAATCGTAGCGTTTGTAGGAATTGCATTGTGAGCAACACCTGCATTTATTGAACACAAATTGAAATTATCTGTATTTTTCGTTATCCAATGCACAACATCTGTTACAATCTTTATTGCGTTAGGCTTATTTTCATTTATCTGGATACCTGAATGTCCACCACTCAATCTTGAGATTGATAACTTATAACAGTCATTTTTTGATATATTTTCTTCATATACAAGAGGTATATCGATCAAAGTATTCCTACCACCCGCACAACCGATAGTAAAAACACCTTCATCTTCAGAATCGATATTTATCAAGTATTTTCCTTTTAAAACATCAGATTTTAATTCTCTTGCTCCGGTCAACCCCCTCTCTTCGTCCACTGTAAAGAGTAATTCGAGCGGTGGATGTGAGATGTTCTTCTCTGTTGCTATTGCAAGAGCTATAGCTATGGCTATTCCATTGTCAGCACCGAGAGTTGTGCCTTTAGCTTTTAACCAGCCATCTTCTTCAAACATCATGATAGGGTCTTTAGTAAAATCATGTAACGAACCTTCTTCTTTAACACCTACCATATCCATATGCCCTTGAATGATTATACTCTCTCCTGAGGATAGTTCTCCTCTGCCAGGTACTCGCAAAACCACATTCAATACATCATCTTGGTATATTTCCCATCCTTGTTTTTTGCCATATTCTACCAACCAATCACTGATATATTTTTCATTTCCTGAGCAACGAGGAATTTGATTAATTTCCTCAAATAGCTTAATGACAATATTATTATTTATCATAAATATCTCCAAATGATATTATTTTATTCAATATGGACAATAATTATTAATTTTCTTTTATTGTCAACTGTTTTTTTCAAAGGTTTATTCCGAATATTTGGCAATTTTTATTAATTCTCTCACTTATATTACTATTACTCCTTGATAGAGTAATCATTTCTTAAGAAAAGGTATTAATAGAGGCTGTTACATAATGTAATATTTTGTCATTCTATAAGAAGTTAAGAATCTCAACTACACTATTAAATATAAAGTTACAGATTCTTCGCTTCCATCAGAATGACAAACAATACCTGTTATGCGACAGCCTCTACCATCAAAAAAAGCCAAATATTTACTGCTTGCCCCTATAAGTAAAAATTCTAATAAACTTACGGTTATCTTAAATTCTTAAAACATGAGGCTTTCTAAATCACCAAAAAATTAATTCACCGAATTGGATATCAAGCATTATCTCACAGCAATTGATGGTGGAATTAGCTGAAATCCTTCTTCTTTTAATCTATCAACGAAATGAACTAATTGCCTATATTTCATATCGTTATGGCAGTGTGTGATAACTATTATGACTTCTTGATTTCTTATTCTTTTTATCTCATTTATCTTATCTCTTGCTACAGTCAACGATGAATCGGGAACATCAAGAAATATATCTCTGGTTGCTGTTTTAACACTACTTCTTTGAGCTACCTGCGTTACTCGTGATCTACCAGTTGTAAAGCTATCAATGAAAAACATGTTATTTGGTCTCAATGACTGCATGATGGCTTCTAAAACTCTATCATCTTGAGTTGCTTTACTACCCATATGATTATTCACACCTATAGCTAAAGGTAATTCTACTATCCAGCTATCTATTTGATTTCTGATTTGAAAATCATTCATGGAAGTTAGGATTGTGTTAGGTTCTTGCCTTTCTCTACCTTCAGGTTCCATCGGTATATGTATAATAACTTCTCTACCAGCTGCTACTGCTCTTTCTTGATGATCTTGAGAAAATCTAAGTCCGGGTAGGACCGCAAAGGCAATTTCTCTATCTAGCGAGTTAAATCTTTGGAACAGTGAGTTTCCTATTCCACCGAAATCATCAATAATAATTAAAATTTTTGGCAAATTTGGATTTACTATATACTGTCTTTCTCTATCTCTTTCCCTTAGTCTTTGCGAAGTTGTTGAGGCTGCTATAGTTTGGTTTATTTCTTCATTTTCATTGTTCCTAATTTGTGTTTCTAGATTTGAGATATCAGACTCAGAGATTGTTGGTAGAAATGTTTCTCTTTGCTGGGGTTCAGGTATTATTTCTTGCGGTAATTGAATATTATCGTTAGTTGTATGAACAACTCTTTGACTTTCTTCTCTTGATTCTTGTCCAAAACCTATTATATCCCGCCATGAATCGTTTGAATTTCTCTGTTGCCTTTCAGGTCGCTGATCATTATTTGTATTAGACTGAGAATTGGGAGTTTGAACCTGTGGAGAAGTTCTCTGCTCCTGATTTCGAGTTTCTTGAATTTCTTGTGAATCGTTTCCTGCCCCGATTATATCGCGCCAAGAGTTTCTAGTAGACCCATCATGTCTTGTTTCTCTTGGCACATTATTTCTAGTGGACTGTGAATGAGAAGCTTGATTACTAGCATTGTTATTGTTTTCTGTTTGTTCTCTACGATTTATCTCTCTAGTTTCTTGTCTCCTAACTCTTCTTTCTTTTCTACTATCTTTTGGTTCGTTATTTGAAACTGTTTCTCGCTGATTATTTACCACATCATGTATATCAGATGTCTCGTTTATCGCGACAAGAGTAGCTTCTTCGGGTGAAATGTTGATTATAGGCAAAACAAAATAAACGCTGAGAAAACCAACTGCAATAACACAACCTACCAGAAATATCATATTTCTGATATTATGGTTCTTTTTTTTTGTTATTTTTCTTGGTTTATTTGATCTTTTTCTTTTTTTAGCCATAATTAAATTCTGAGTTATTTTTGATTAAAACCACAAATGGTATGAATAAAACTAAAAACAAGTTATTTTTAATCAATTTAATTTCATCAAAGGATCTTTTAAATCAAAGGTCGTCTATAGTCTTTGTCGGGTCTAATAAAACATCAAAAAATTCAGCCAAATGTGGTTGAAATGGGAGAATTTTTAGAATAACGCTATGTGCTTCTTCACGCATGTTATATTCAAAACCTATTTGGAAAGTCAAAGCTATGAGTTGTCGATTAAATGGGTCTAAATCAAGTCCTTCTTCAAGATAATAAAATGCTCGTTCCAGGTTTTCTGCTCTTGTCATTGCTATTGCACCAGAAATATATGGTTGAGCGGAATAAGGATTGTTCGTTATCATTATTTCTATCAAATCTTCTGCTCTTTCTACATTTCCAGCACTTGCATTCGATATAATCAAGGACCCATAAAATCTACTTTTCTCATCTTCATCAAGGACAAATTCCAATGCTCTTTCAAAATATTTCAATGAATTTTCATCATCTCTGATGTTTTGATAATATTCTGCAAGTCTCATGTGAGCAGCCCCATAATTTGCCACTAGCCTTGTTTTGTTTTCATCTTTAAATAGCTTTTCATTGAAGATTCCACCATAAAAATATATATTATCAAGATTGTTTTTTATCCTTTCATAATTTATTCTATCTGCACCTCGAGTTGATACTATTCTGGATACCATTCCTTCGTTTATAAGATGATTGTCAAATCCTGAATAACCCGGAACAGTAACTGCAAAATAAATCGGTCTTTTCCCAAAATTGTCTTGTATAATTCGAATCACAGCTATATCTTGTATTTGCATTCCTGAACCAGCAGGTATTGTTATAGAAAATCTTTCACCATTGGGAGAACTTATTACTATCTCCATATCATCAGGAAAAAATGCAGGTCTAAGACCATCGATTTGTTCATCAGTCCAGTTCAATTCTAGACTATCCATATCGCGAAGCTGTTTCAAAAACCAAGGAGTATTTAACAGACTTAGATTGGCGACTACTACATCTTGTCGAATGCCTTTGATATGAGTGCTTTTCCAATCAAGACCTCTTGTTATCAGTTCTCGAGTCCTTGCTGTAGGAAATACATTTTCAGCATCATAAAGGTGTCCAATACCTTGTCGATTGCTCGATTCATGTATTTGAGCGATATGCTCATTGGCTTTGCTATCAAGAACAGATTGAACATACCAAACAGGGAAAGTATCATTGTCTCCATTGGTAAAGATAATAGCGTTTTCTTCGAGCCCCAAAAGTAAGTTTAAACCATAACCTAGAGCGATATATTCGCCTGAACGGTCGTGTTTATGATATTGAGAGACCATATTTAATATCGGGTATATTAATAACACAGATACTACAAAATATTTTAAGAATTTTTGGTCCGAAAAGTATTTTATCACCCCCACCGCTCCTATTCCCATTGCTATTGCCCAGAAATTGTAAGCAGTTGCAAAAAAATAGTCTCGATCTCTGACTTCATTTCCTGATAAATTCATCACAAATATCATCGCTACTGAAGCCATAAAAAATATGCTCAATAGATAAGCAAAAGAATTTTTATTATTCTTGAATGAATATTGAAATCCATATATACCTAAAAACACCATAAGCATATTACTCACTCCAGTCAAAAAATTTAATGGCATTTTAAACCAAGAAGACACCACTTCCACATCCATAAATTGCCATGTTAAGTAGCGTATAAAATGCTCTATGACTTGGACAGAAAAACTTCCTCGTCTCTGTAGAAAATTATAACTACCATATTGCCTACGCAAAATATAGTCCATAAACATATTTAAATTGTGAGGATGACCTTCATTGATAAAGGGACGATAGCCTGAACGAGCTAACAAAAAGAAATGGGTGCTAAATCCTAATATCAACATCAAAAAACCTAGAAACCATGCTTTTCGACCAATATATTTCCTTAAATACCACACCATGATACCTACTAAAGCAACACCGAAAGCCAATTTAGGTAGTTCTGGCACATTTGTGATTTCTTTTAATCCATCACAAATGATATATACTATCAGCAATCCGATTAGATACAAGATTATTTTACCCCAAAATGAAAAAGACTTAAAACTATTTTTGATGTAAGGATATACGGCTATAAACAAGATAGCTGGTGCTATTTGTAAAGTAGTTTGATGGATACTAAATCCTAAAAAAAGGAGATAAATAATTAATAACAAGATATTTTGATGGGAGAAATCGTTTTGCTTTTTTACCCAGACCAATATCAACCAAATGGAAATATTGATTATAAATGCCATTCCAGAATAACCGCCCCCAGGATCAATTGAATTCATCCAATATGTGTAAGAAAATGCAGTCAAAATAGCGGCAATAAAGCCTCCGGTAAATACTAGATACTTATCATCTTTTAACATGCTTAATAGCTGAACCGTTATTAAATAAGTAAACACCACTCCTAAAGCTCCAAACAATGACACCATAAAACTTATCATTACAGCATGGTCAAATCCTAAATTGAATATAGTAAAAAACCTCCCAAGTAGTATAAAAAAAGGATTTCCGGGTGGATGAGGTATACCCAAAATACTGCTACAAGAAATATATTCTCCAGAATCCCAAAAAGAAACGGATTTTGCATTAGTCATCACATAAATAAGCATTGTAAAAATAAATATCATTGAGGCAATGATTGAGTTTATTTTCGGAGATATTATTGTTTGAGGTCTGAAATCTTCAGAAATTTGCGATTCAAGATTTGTGCTTTGAACTAAACCTTTCTTATCAATAGTTTTATTTTTTTTTGACATTTAGTCTCCTTTGAATATTTGATTTACATTTCATATCGCTCCATATTTTCTAACTCACACATAAAATAATCAATTTTTATTGCTTAATATTTAATTTTTCGCAAGATAAATTCAATTTTTTTAAAGTTAGTTTTTTTTGCAAGTAAAAAGTGATAATGTTAATATATCTTTTCCTATATCTTTAAATAACATTCTTGTAATTCTTCAAGAGGCGAAGATTCACAAATCATTCCTGTCTCAAAACTAACCTGTAACCTTGAACGAAGTGAAAGGACTTAAAGATTTCTCCAACACACAGTAATGACAATGGCGGAAAAGATTCCTCATTCTACATATCTCTTGAACCTACCTTGAAAAAAGGAATAAATTGATTATCAATCACCCATCAACTCAAACAAAACATCAATTGCTCTTTGTAACTGCGGATCATCGCCACTTATATGATGTTCTGGAAGTCTTGGAACTAAAATATCCGGGATTGTTGGAAACAATTCCATGTTTTCCCAATTTAGTCTAAACCAACCACTGACAGGCATTCTCATGCTTGACCCGTCGAAAAGAGGCCATGGTCTTGTTCCTATCACAGAGCCACTGGTTGGCATACCTATCACATAACCAATATTAAAATCTCTAAACAATGTTCCAAATATTTCAGCATCCGAATATGAATCTTCGTCTATTAATAGGACTATAGGATTTTGATAGATATTACTTGGAGTTGGGTAAGGTTCGATTCCCCAAGTCCGATTGTAGGTATATGCCCTAGCAGGTCTCGTAATAATATCCATTAAATCGTGTCTGATACTACCACCACCATTTCCACGAATATCTATTACTAACCCATCGGTATTAGCATTAATCGCCCATATGTCTTGTTCAAATCTTCTTAATGAAGATTGATTCATCCTTTGTATGTGTATGTATCCAATTCGATTGTTGGTCAATTCTTTTACTGTTTGAAAATTTGACAATACCATGTCTTCGTATCTTAATTGACTTTGATCAGCAGCTGAAATACCTTTTACTAAAGCATTTACCACTCCTCTAGAGGTTTGTATTCTAAAACTAATATCTTTTCCTAATTGATTTAGTAATAATGGTGATATTGCTGTAGTGGAATTTATGGATTGTCCATTAATTTCGAGAATTATATCATTTTCAGTGATATTATATTTTTGATGTAGTTCAGAACCAAAATAAATCTTTTTTACCCTGATCCCTATTGGTAATCTCGACCTATAATCTGGAATAAATCCTGCGAAAGCTGGAGTAAATAAATTTACTCTACCATCTGTTCTCGGTGTAAAACCTGTATGAGATGCATTGACTCTACCAATCATTTCATCTATAAATCTTTGTAAAATATTTACATCTCTTATTTCATGAATGTGTGGTTCGAATAATTCATATATCTCTTCCCAATCTTGACCGTGCATATTGGGGTCATAAAAATTATGCCCAAATCTTCCCCAAACATGTTCAAATACATCTTTATTCAATTTTTCTACATTGAAAGTATAACTATAATCAAACTCGATTTGATTGCTTTGTTTACTTCGTAATGTGAGTTTATGCAACCTACTGTTCAGTATATAGTAAATCGCACTTTGGTCTTGAGTCAGCTGAAAATTATTGACATTTCCACGAGTATTGAATACATCTTCTTTTTTAGTTCCATCAAACTTGATACTTTTCAAAACAGTATTTCCGTTGTTTGTATTGAAATAGTATAGTGTCGAATCTCTTGAGGCAAAAACTGGTTGTAACCAACCCGGTTCATCTACCAATACCCTATTTCTGAGTTGAAAATTATCAAAATTTATATCCCATTCTGCAGTTGCTATAGGATTTTGTACATCCTGTGATGCTCCTCTAGGAATTATTCTATCCCAATGATCTTCGTTTTTCTGCCATTCATTTACTAAACTCACAATGTTTATATTACCATTGTATGAAAAGAACAGTTTATTTTCATCTTCACTGAAAACCATAGTTCCTATATTTCGTGTAGTTTTAAATAAATCTTGCACGGTGTTTGTTCTTAAATCTTTTATTTTTAGTGTTCTTACCCATCTTGAAAGATCAATGGATGAATAAAGTGTTTTCCCTTTTTCTGACGATGTTTCGATATAGTTTCCTACAATATCATCAGGAAATGTATCTGTGAAATTTCCATTCCTATCCATTTTTGCAAAAATATTTCTTTCTATGCTTTTATCATAACGAATAATCATTTCTCCTGCATGATTAATCCGTAAAGACTCAATATATTTATCGTCCGACCAGCTTATTTGTTCAATGTTTTGAGGATTTCTGATATTTAATCTATGAAGCCTCGGTATCCCTTTGATATTTTTAGCAAAATAGATTGTCTCATTGTCGTTCATTATCACAAAATCCTGTATTCCAGCTTGATCAAAGGTTAATTGGCGGACCAATCCACCTCTGATAGGCACTGCAAATAAATCATACCTATGAGAAAAAACGAGTAATTCTTGATTTTGCGATACAAAGAAAGAGGTCAATTCACTCTCAAATCTTTGATGAACAATAGGATTAGGAAAATTGTCTTCCCAAATCGCTATGGGTATCTTTCTCACTTGCTCTGTAGCAGGATCATAGCTCCAAATTTCTTTAAAATACTCAAATACTACCCTATCTACGCTGGATGAGACTGATATGTCGCGGGCTGACCAATCTGTGAAAAAAGTCAATTGTGTCTGAGTAGTTATATCAAAATCATCCATATAAAATAATTGAAAATGCTTACCATCAGAAGCTACATAGTAAAGTCTATCCTTGTGTTTTCTGGAAAATTTCGGATATCTCTCTGTCAATGGTGTATCTGTAAGTCTTGTAAATTCCTCTGTATTTATGTCATAAAGCCATAGATCTCCATTATGAGTCCCCTGATAAGCTGGTCTAAAAGCTAAACCACGCCTGTCAAAGACTATCTTTGTCCCTTCATCAGATATAGTAGCGAAACTGCCTGTAATCCCCAATATTTCTAATGGTCTATGTCCACCTAATTCAAGTTTTACATAAGATCCAAGTTCTCCCGGTGACCTCATTATGCCGAGAATAGCAGAACTATCCGGATACCATTCTGAAAAATTTATATCTTCATCGCTGATTTTTCTTGCCACTCCTCCATTGCGAGGCATAAGAAAAATCTTATTTATTCCTTCTCTATCAGATTGAAAAGATATCCAGTTATCACAAGGTGAATATGCTGGTCGCGATATTCTATCATTTGTAGCCGTCAATCTCCGTGCTACACCACCTTCAAAAGGGACTTCCCAAATATTATTCATGTAGACAAAGAGCACACTCTGACCATCTGGTGATATTGCTGGGTCATCTACATAAAATGGCTCATAAGCCGATAAAGCACTGATTGTTAGCGCAAAAAAAAGTGTAAAAATAAACTTTTGCATTTATCCTCCATTATTTATCCAATATTTGTTAACCATTTATATGCTTCAAATTCATCTAAAATGACTGGCATTCTGTGATGAATCTTCGAAATTTCTTCATTTGCCGGACAGGTTACTATAGTAAAAGTAACAAGTTTCTCCTGACCCCATATTTCATATAAACCGGCAAAACTTTTGATGTTATTATTCGGATTTGAGAAAAAAAGTAATTTTTCTTTTTTTGAGGTTTGAAAAAATATATCTTCAAAATTTTTATTCTCTATAGTTTTATTGTCTCTTTCATAAAATCCTGTAAATGGGATTAAACATCGTCTTTGATGATATGCATATTTAAAGGATGGTTTTTCTGCAAGAGTTTCCTGTCTTGCATTTATTGTTTTATAAGCTACCTTTTCATCTTTAGCCCAAAATGGGATGAGCCCCCACCGTGCTGGTAATATTTTTATTTTGCCACTCCTCTCCCCCACTCCTTCTATTTGAGATGGTATCACATCTTGAAAAGTAAAATTGTGAGATCTTAGGGTTAAATCACTAGTCACTATAGGAACCCAATTCATCGGTTTCACAATCTCATTTGGCAGATTTGAAAGCAATTCAGATTCAAAATTGTAAAAATCATCCTCATCAAGAACAAAACTTCCGTTTTTTAAAAAATTATAATAATCCTTGATAGCTTTTAAACTACCCAAAATTGCAAATTGTCCGCACATTTTTCCTCTTATTTATTATTTAACACTATGTAATGTTCTCTCGATTTTAGGTCTTTCCAATGGTAAATAAACAAATCTATGAGAACCAGCAACAAGAATATTATGTATTTTTCCTGTCAAAGACTCTACTGCATCAATATAGTCTATAGTATGAAGTCCTTCCATAGCTTCACAATCGTTATTTTGTATCATTTCCATAAGTTTATTTCTTAAATCCTTATGTTGATGATTTAATCTGTTTTCAAGTTCAAATATCTTGTCTGACAAATCTTTATCAAAATCTTCTAAAAAATTTACACATAAATCTAACATAAAAAGAACCTTCTTATGCATATCTGAAATGATACCTAAAAATTCGTCATTGAAATTTGCTTTAATTCCAAGTATTTGAACATTAAGTATTTCATTGATATGCTCTGCATAATCGCCAATCCTTTCCACATCATTGACTGCATGAAGTAAAGAAGGAATTTTTTCTGCTATCAATTTTGAATTTGACCTTTCGTTTAATGCTACCAAATAAAGCGTTATTTCTGCTTGTAGATGATCAATGGCATTTTCTATTTTTTCAATTTTTTCTTGATCTCGATAATTGCTTGTATTGAATAGCTCCATTGATGTTTCAAGTGAATTTTTTGACAATCGAAGCATTTCTTGCATTTCTTTTATTGACTGCTCTATGGCTATCTCAGGGGTAGTTAAAAGATTCTGATCAAGATGCTTGGGATCGCCAGAGGATATTTCTTCAAATGAATCTTTTTTGATAATAAGTTGAGCCAATTTTGCTAATAATCCAGTAAAAGGCAAAAATATCAAGCAGTTTACTATATTGAAATAAGTGTGAGCATTGGCTACATAACGAGCTATATTACCTGTATCGATAGGAGTGACTAAGTAAATAAATCTTGTGTAAACCCCAATATATGTCAAAAAAGCGAAAATAACTGCACCTAAAACATTGAATAAAGTATGCACAAGAGCAACTTGTTTTGCTGCCTTACTCACATTTACACTTGCAAACCAAGCTGTAATAGTAGTTCCTATATTACTTCCAAAAATCAGATACATAGCACCTTCTAAACTGATTAATCCTGTGCTGGTCAAGACTAATGTTATACCAATAGCTGCTGAAGAACTTTGAATAATCATTGTAAAAACAGCTCCCACAAGAACAGATAATATCGGATTGTTGGACATATTCACTAGAAAATCTTGAGCTATGGGAGAATTGCGTATTGGAACTACAGAAGATGACATTACATCCAAAGATACGAATAACAACCCAAATCCCAATATTATATAGCTCCATTTCTCCATAGATTTGCTTGTTCTTAAAAATAACATAACAATCCCTGCTATTACAAATATATAAGCATAAGTACCTAAATTGAAAGCTATTAATTGTGCAGTGACAGTAGTCCCAATATTCGCACCCATGATCACACCGATAGCCTGTGCGAGTGTCATCAATCCAGCATTGACAAGCCCTATCACCATTACAGATGTAGCACTACTACTCTGGATGATCCCTGTCACTGCTAACCCAACACCTACCCCTTTTAAAGGAGTATCTGTCAATCTTTTCAATATCCTTTTCATTTTGTTTCCTGCTACTGCTTGAAGATTATCATTCATTATCTTCAAAGCGTATAGAAACATCGCTAAACCACCGAAAAAATTGATAAAAAACAATAAAGTCATATAATTAATTCCTATAAATATTCCAAGAAATGTAAAAAAAAATCAAGAGGGTTTTATGTCAACTAAAAGATAATAATCAACATTTAGAACTCTCTTAAAACATCTATTTTACATAATTTTACAAATATAAAATTTAATTGTAAAGCATTTCCATTTGAAATCAACAGTCTTTATGCATTTTCTAAAACTATTTCGCGATATTTTTAGCAGTTTCACTTGACATTTGCCAATATACCGTAGCAGTAGGGTAATAAGTGTTTACTTTTCATTTTGGTTCATATTCTTTGAATATTCAAGAGGAATAATGGTTTGGTAGAAAACGGTTATCATAATAGGGGTTATATCCCGTAAGGATAATGCTATATCGTTATTCTGAGAGCTTCTCGATAAATCTAAAATCTCTTGAACCACTACGAGAAATAACCCCTTTTTGCATCAGATTTCTATCAAACCATAGCCTCTCTTAAACATTCAAAGTAAGCTAAAATAGATAAGTTGACACTTATGGGCATGCACCTACAATATCCTGGTTAATGTAAAGTGGAAATGCTATTGATATATTTCCCGTAAAACTATATTTTTTTATTATTCTCTTAAAATAAACTATACTATTAATAAATATAGAAGAGATTGTTTACTCTGTGTTTAATACATCTGTTCCTCAGAAAGTGTTAGCATTTTGGAAAAAAAATAATTAGCAATCTCAGATTTTGATTGACAAAAATGACCCTTTGGATATTTTGGCACAAAATTAGCAATTATTTGAAAGGAGTGCTAAATGAATAAACCAAGGTTTAAATCTTTAAGAAGAGAAAAAGTAGTCAGCGATGAACTTCGTGAAAACACTATTTTGAAAGGGCTTATAGAAGAATATATTCAGACAAAAGCTCCAATTTCCTCTCGAATTATATGTGATAATAAGCAAAAATCGGTTAGTTCTGCTACTATCAGAAATGAGTTGTTTAAACTCGAAAAAAGAGGTCTAATTTATCAACCTCACACTTCAGCTGGTAGAATGCCAACAATATCAGGTTATAGAGAATATATAAATTTAATATCCAATGAAATCGAAAATACAATTTATGAAAAACTTGATTTTTTAAAAACATTGTTGATAAATAATTATCGTGATATCCCATTGTCATTGCATTATATAAAACAACTTTTAGCCAAAGAGACAGATTTATTAACATTTGTAGCAGAACCCGAGATATCATATGATATATTGCAGAAACTCGATGTTTTTAAGATTTCAAAGGAGAAGATGCTTTTTGTAGTTAGTTTAGCTTCAGGTATGGATAAAACAGTAGTAATCAAAGCAGATTTTGAAATATCTGAACAACAATTGAAAGTAGCAGTTCGTTATATAAATGAGGAATTATCTGGAATGCGTATATTTGATATCCAAAATAAATATATAGAAGAAATGTCAGAAAAATGGGCTTCAGAAAATAAATTGTTAAACTTGTTTGTGAAAGAATTTTATTTTGCGTTATTTGAGATGAATAATTATTTTATCCATTTTGACAGTAATGTTGAATTTCTTGAGCAACCAGAATTTGATACAAAAAATATAATCATCCTCTTTTTTAACTTGATGCAAAGGCAAGATATGTTGGTAAATATCATGCATAAAAATCTAGGAAATAACGAATGGAAAGTCGTTCTTGGTGAAGAGTTTGGGAATCCAGAATGGTCGGATTTTTCAATTGTATACGCAAAATATGAGATCTTTGATATTCCTGGTTATTTAGGAGTAATAGGACCCTCTCGAATGGATTATAAAAATCTGATACCTAAAGTTAGAGATATAGCCAAAACAATCACGGAAACAACAAAGAAAGGAATGATGGTAGTCAAGAATTATGAATTAAAATAAGGAGAAATAAAAATGAATAAAACATCACCTGAAAGTTCAACTTGCAATACAGAGCAAGAGGTAAAAGAGGTAAAGATGAAAAAGAAAAAAACAGAAATCATTGAAGATTTGGAAAAAGAAAAGAGTGAATTTAAAGACAAATGGTTAAGAACGCTTGCGGAGTTTGAAAATTATAGAAAAAACTCTCATAAAGAGAAACAAGATTGGATAAAATACGCCAATGAAAAAGTCTTTTTGGAGTTTTGCGATGTTCTTGATAATTTTGAAAGAGCTTTATCTACAGATGTAAATAGCGAAAATTACTCATCTTATATAAAAGGTGTGGAAATGATCTTTCAACAAATGAATTCTATTTTCAAAAAGAACGATGTCATAAAAATCGATGCTTTAGGTAAAGAATTTGACCCAAATTATCATGAAGCTTGGTCTTCAATACCGGCTCTTGAACCAGAAAACATAATTGTAGCAATAGTTCAAAATGGCTACATGTTAGGCGAAAAAGTCATTAGAGCTAGTAGAGTGGCTGTATCAAATGGAGAAAAACCGGAGTAAATTGAGAATTAAGAATTGTCAATATTGACTTTTTAATTGTAATTTTAAATAAATAAAACTGGAGGATAAATACAATGGGTAAAATCATTGGAATTGATTTAGGGACCACAAATTCTTGTGTTTCCGTAATGGAAGGTGGAAAACCTGTAGTGATAGTAAATGCAGAAGGGGCAAGAACGACTCCGTCTGTGATAGGCTTTGCCAAAGGAGAAAGATTGGTAGGTCGTATAGCAAAAAGACAGTTAATTACCAATCATAAAAACACAGTTTATTCCATAAAAAGATTTATAGGAAGAAAACTAAATGAAGTTCAAGAAGAGACAAGTATAGTAGGCTATCAAGTGAAAGCAGCATCGAATGGTGAAGTATTGGTATATATAGAAGCAGAAAAAAAAGACTTTACCCCACAAGAGCTTTCAGCCATGATCTTGAAAAAAATGAAAGAGACAGCAGAATCATACCTCGGAATGGAGATTTCAGAAGCAGTTGTTACTGTACCAGCTTATTTTAATGACGCACAGCGACAAGCTACCAAAGATGCTGGAAAGATAGCAGGTCTCGAAGTAAAGAGAATCATCAATGAACCTACAGCTGCGGCATTAGCTTATGGATTGCAAAACAAAAAGACAAGATCAGAAAAAGTAGCAGTATATGACCTTGGTGGCGGTACATTTGATATATCAATACTTGAAGTAGCTGATGGAGTTGTCGAAGTGCTTTCAACAAATGGAGACACGCATTTAGGTGGAGATGATTTTGATAAGGTAGTGATGGACTGGTTGATAGACAAATTTAAAAAAGATGAAAATATCGACCTCAGTAAAGATTCCCAAGCGTTGCAAAAGCTAAAAGAAGCCGCTGAAAATGCCAAAGTAGAGCTTTCAGGTATACAAACCACAAATATCAATCTACCCTTTATCACAGCCAATGCAAGCGGTCCAAAACACTTAAACTATGATTTGACACTCGCTGAATTTAATAGATTGACAGATCATCTCATAGCAAGAAGTATCGAACCTTGCAGAAAAGCACTCTCGGATGCAAAATTAAGTGCGAATGATATTAATGAAGTCCTACTCGTCGGTGGTAGCACAAGAATACCAGCAGTAGTTGAGGCTGTAGAAAAATTCTTCGGAAAAAAAGCTAATAGCACGATGAATCCTGATGAAGTAGTTGCTTTTGGAGCAGCAGTTCAAGGCGGTATATTAGGTGGTGATGAAAGCGTTCAGGATATTTTATTGCTTGATGTTACACCTCTGACTCTCGGGTTGGAAACCCTTGGTGGTGTCAGGACACCTATAATAGACAGAAATACAACGATACCCACCAAAAAATCACAAATCTTCTCTACTGCTGCGGACAATCAAAGTGCTGTTACAATAAATATTTTACAAGGTGAAAGACCCATGGCTGCAGACAATCGAGTTCTCGGAAGATTTGACCTTGTAGGTATTCCGCCAGCGATGAGAGGAGTTCCTCAGATAGAAGTTACCTTTGACATTGATGCCAATGGTATTTTACATGTAAGTGCTAAAGATAAAGGAACCGGTAAAGAACATTCTATGCGAATCGAAAGACCGGGTTCATTAAGCGAAGATGAAATCAATAGAATGGTGAAAGAAGCAGAAGCTCATGCAGCAGAAGATAACGAGAAAAAAGAAAAAATTCAAAAGAAAAATGAGCTCGATGGTTTTATTCTTAGCACTGAAAAAAGCCTAAAAGAATATGGAGATAAACTTAGCGATACTGAAAAAAACGAAATAGAAATTGCAATCAGTGAAGCAAAGGAAAAACATGAAAAAGGTAACACTGCACAAGAATTTGAAGATGCAATAAAAGCACTTTCAGAAAAAGCTATGAAACTCGGAGAAATTGTCTACAAAAATATGCAGGCGCAACAAGGAGCAGAGGGTGCTGGTATGAGTCCAGAAGATTTTATCAATATGACAGGTGGACAAAAACCTCCTACGCAGGAGGCACCCACTGAGAACTCAGGACCAGTAGAGGCTGAATACGAAGTAGTTGAAAATGGATGATGGAAAATGTAAATCCCCCATTTGATTGGGACAGATAATGTAGGTAAGAAAATGATTAAAATACTTATTTTATTGTTTTTAGTCTTTATGATAATAATGGTTTTATCATGTGACCCAGAAACAATCAAAGGAAATGGAAACATCGTGGAAAGCGATGTTACCATTTCCCCTTTTGAGACAATAAATTGTGATGGTTCAGCAGAAGTACGCTTTCACAAAAGTGAAGAGTATGGAGTTTTATTTAGCATAGATTCTAATCTCGAGGAGTATGTGGAAATCTTTACAAACAACAACAAAGCTCTCGTGATTAGAATGAAAAGATCTAATTCGTATCAATACACAAACTTTGTGGTTAATGTTTATGCTCCCACACTAAATGGAATATCTTTGTCTGGTTCTTGTTCTTTTAACACTAATGAAACTATAGAAACAGAAAATTTTGAAATAGCAGTAACTGGTTCAGGTAATATCACAGGAAAACTTGAAAGCAATAGACTCACAACGGTTATAACAGGTTCTGGAAGAATTAACTTAGAGGGAAAAAGCGAAGATACTGCTATAAGAATCTCTGGTTCAGGTAATTTCAATGGTGAGAGTTTTGTTGTGAATAACGCAAATATAAACATTAGTGGATCTGGAAACATATCTATGAATGTTTTAGAAAATCTCAATGTGAGAATCAGTGGTTCTGGGAGAGTTCGTTATAGTGGCAACCCCAATATCACCTCTAATATATCGGGATCAGGAAGATTGATAAAAATGGATTAAAAAGGATTACATAATATGCCAGAATTATGTAGATTTTACCGAATGATAATAAAGATGATGTTTTCTGACAATAAAAAGTATCATAAACCACACATTCATGATTATTACGCTGAGCATATTGCTACTGTAAGCTTAGATGGTGAAATACTAGAGGGGTCTCTACCACAAAAAAAGTTTACTCTACTTCAAGCTTGGATGATAATGAGAGAAAACGAATTATACTCTGCTTGGAATAATGCTGTCAGAAATCTCCCTATTGAAAAGATAGAACCTATAAAATAATGGAAGCACCATTATGTATGTCAAAAATGGAATAGTCTATGCTGGTGAAATAGAACCACCCATAAGAGTAATATCTGTTCGGGCATTAGACGAATATAAGTTGTGGTTAAGATTTACAAATGGAGAAGTAAAAGAGTTTAATTTTAAACCTTTACTTGATGAACCCGTTTTTAAACCTTTAAAAGATAAAACTGTTTTTAATAGTGTTTATATAGATTTTGGGTGTACAGTTTGGAATGATGGTGAAATAGACATAGCACCTGAATATTTGTTTGAAGAAGGAATTACTGTTGAAGAAAATCAAAACTGACATCAATAAATCAAAATAAAAGGATGATTAATTATGTACGACAAAAATAATGTATTTGCAAAGATAATTCGTGGTGAAATACCCGCTAAAAAAATCTTTGAAAACGAATATGCACTTTCCATAGAAGATATAGACCCTGTAGCCAGTATCCATGCCTTGATCATGCCCAAGGGTGAATACGCAGAGATTTATGATTTTGTATCAAAGGCATCCGTTGAAGAGCAGAAAGGGTTTTGGGAAGTTTTTCAAAAAACAGCAGAGATATTAGATTTAAAAGAAAATTTTAATACTCTGACCAATTCTAAGAAACCACCTTTCTTTGTGCAGTCAGTTCCGCATTTTCATCTACATTTGATAGGTGGAAAAAAAATAAAAAATCTTACCAACTGGTAAAAATTTATGGAGATAATATGCTAAATTACGAAAAAATAGGAGCATCAATTCAAAAACTTAAGGGTGGGGTGATAATGGATGTTACTACCCCTGAACAAGCATTGATAGCTGAGGCAGCTGGAGCAGTAGCAGTCATGGCACTTGAAAGAGTCCCAGCAGATATTCGTGCAGTAGGTGGAGTATCTCGCATGTCTGACCCCAAAGTAATAAAAGAGATTAAGCAAACAGTGAAAATACCTGTGATGGCAAAGGCGCGTATCGGGCATTTTGTAGAAGCTGAAATCCTACAAGCACTCGGAATAGATTGTATCGATGAAAGCGAGGTTTTGACACCAGCTGACGATAGATACCATATCAATAAACGAGATTTTAATGTTCCATTTGTTTGTGGCGCAACAAATTTAGGTGAGGCTCTCAGACGGATAGAAGAAGGTGCTGCCATGATCCGCACAAAAGGAGAAGCAGGTACAGGAGATATAGTTCAGGCGGTTCGTCATTTGAGAGCAATCCAAAGTGAAATGATGTCTGTCAAGTCTCTAAGTCGCGATGCTCTTTATCACAAAGCAAAAGAATTGCAAGTTTCTTTTGATTTACTCGAATATGTGCATATAAACGGAAAATTGCCGGTTTTAAATTTTTCAGCTGGTGGTGTTGCAACTCCAGCAGATGCTGTATTGATGGTAAAGCTCGGTGCTGAAGGGGTTTTTGTAGGCTCAGGCATTTTTAAATCTGGAGACCCAGTAAAGAGGGCAACAGCGATAGTAAAAGCTGTGCAAAATTATGATAAACCAGATATAGTAGCAAGTTTGTCAGAAGATCTCGGTGAAGCTATGGTCGGCATAAATGAGAATGAGATTCAAATACTGATGGCGGATAGAGGGAAGTAAATCAATTGATACTGGATAATGGATAATGGATAATGGATAATGATTGTATATTAATCAAAAATACTGTATTAAGTAGTATAGAAGTTATTTCTATACAAACAGACAGTTTTGACATCATTTTGAGGGATTCAAAAGGAAAAGGATTGAAATTATATTTTGACTCCAAGCAATTTCAAGGAAGTGAGCAACTCGGCTCCTTAATGCTCAATAATGTTGAAAAAACTATCAGTTTTGAGTTATTTGAAAAGGATTTATATATAATTAACGAAGTAAAAAAATCTGATCCAAATCCAGCTATCATAGTTGAATTACCAATTGATAAAGAGCTTAAAATATTTATTGAGACCCAGAAATCTGACATTTATATTGCAGAAGAAATACTAGACAATATAAATAAAAAGGTTTTCTGCAAATCTGAAAAAGGAAATATTTTGAGAAAATGTTTTATGTATTTTGACAAAGTAGAGGTTTAATGGCAAAAAGAGATTATTACGAGATTTTAGGAGTAGATAAATCAGCCGATAATGAAACAATAAAAAAAGCTTATCGTTCATTGGCAATGAAATATCATCCTGATAAAAATAAAGATAATAAAGAAGCTGAAGATAAGTTCAAAGAGGCGAGTGAAGCTTATGAAGTTCTCAGTGATTCAGAAAAAAGGTCCTTATATGATCAACATGGTCATGCTGGTTTAGAAGGCGCCTTTGGAAGTGGTGGCTTCTCCTGGAGTGACTTCACCAGACAAGGTGATTTTGCAGATATATTTGGAGGTTTTGAATCAATATTTGATGCTTTTTTTGGAGGAGGCTCTCGAAGCAGAAGAAGCTCCGGAGGTCAGTCAAAAGGCGAAGATCTGAAGATAGAGATGTCCTTAACCCTAAAAGAGATATATGAGGGAGTATCAAAAACTATAAAAATGAATGTTCGAGATACTTGCCAAGTTTGTCGTGGCTCAGGTTCTAAAGATGGCAAAACTCAGTCGTGTTCACAGTGTGGTGGGCAAGGACAGGTTAGGCAAGTAAAACAATCAATTTTTGGTCATATACAGACGATAGTTACATGTCCCAGTTGCAAAGGTGATGGTAAAATAATAGCAAATAAATGTTTAACTTGTAATGGCGAAGGTCGGACACCACAATCAAAAAATGTGAATGTAAATATCCCAAGAGGTGTCCATGAAGGTCAATATGTTAGAATTCGTGGTGAAGGAAACGCTGCTCCAAGAGGTGGTATAAAAGGTGATATACTTGTCATGATTCACGAAAAAGATGACAATATGTTAAAAAGAGAAGGTGCGAATCTTTATTGTGAATTCCCTATCAGCTTTACTCAAGCTGCTTTAGGCGATGATGTCTTTGTTCCTTCTATCAACAACAAAATCAAGTTGAAAATACCAGCAGGGACACAGACAGGCAAAGTGTTTAAGGTATCTGGTCAAGGTATGCCTGAAGCAAATTCATCTTATATGGGTGATTTGTATGTGATGGTCAGAGTGATGACTCCTACAAACCTGAGCAATGCAGAAATCAAGATTTTAGAACAATTTAGAGAATTTGACAATAAAAGAGATTTAAAACTGGAAAAAAGTTTTGTGGAAAGGTTTAAAGGGTTATTTAGGTGATAATAGAGAATGTAAATCCCCCCTAATGAAGGGGGGCAGAGAATGGAGAAATTTATATGCCCTCATTCTACCTAAATTTTTCTGAAAATACATCAGGTATAGAAGTGCTTAATGATGAGTATCACCATATTGTAAATGTTTTTAGACATAAAAAAGGTGATGTATTATCATTAATTAATGGTAAAGGAGTAAAGGCAAAGGGAAAGATACATGAAATTACTAAAAAGTCTTTGCTTATAAAGATAGATGAGATAGTATATATAGAGAAGCCTTTTAATAAAGTGGCTTGTGCTTTTACTCTATTGAAACAAAAGAATGACTTATTTATTGTAGAAAAGCTCACAGAACTCGGTGTAGATGACCTTTTTCCAATACTGACTAAAAACTCTGTCAAACAATCAAGTGAAAATACTATCGAAAAGTTTTATAGGACAGCTATCAGCGCGTCTAAACAATGTAATAATGCTTGGTTACCCAAAATACATCAGGTGCATGATTTGAGCGGAGTTTTTAATATCTTGAAAGAGCATGATTATTTACCTATTATTGCCTCAGAAATAATTCAAAAATCAACTCTAATGAAATTTTTGGAAAATAGCTCAGAAAAAAAAGAGTCTCATAATAGGTCAATTTTAGCGAATAAAACTAATATCTGTATAGTCATTGGTCCTGAGGGTGGTTTCGACAAATCGGAATTTGATATGTTTGAAGAGCTTGATATTGAACAAGTAACTATCTCAAAAAATATCTTAAGAGCAGAAACCGCTGCAATTTGTGCTGTTTCTCAAATAATGGGAATATTTAATGGATAATGGAGATTATGAAAATAGAAATAAAAATAGTTAAAACAGCTGATATAAAGCAATTAATAGAATTATATAAAGATGCTGGTTGGTGGAAAGAAGAAAATGATGGAACAGATCCTTCATTTATTCAAAAAATTATTGAAGGCTCATTTTGCTTTGCTATAGCAGTCATTGAAGACAAAATAATCGGTATGGGTAGGTCTATCAGCGATGGTGTTTCAGATGCTTATATTCAAGATGTTGCAGTTTTAAGGGAATTTCGTGGACAAAGAATTGGAGTGAAGATAATGGATGAGATTATCAAATTTTTAAAAAATAAAAACATCACCTGGATAGGACTTATAGCAGAACCCAATGCCGTGTCATTTTATGATAGATACGGATTTTCACGGATGGAAAACTATGTGCCGTTTTTACTGAAAGATAAATTGTAGGTGACGGAAAAATCTGTCCCTTACAAATAATTTCGGAACGGATAAATCCGTTCCCTACCAATGAGGAAAGAATATATGATAGACGAAATATCATCTCTTGATAAGAGATTTAAAACTATTTCACTCGATGATATTGAGATTATAAACGAATATGTAAAAAAATATCCAAAAGAAAATTGTGATTTTAATATTTGTACACTTTTTACATGGGGTCTTTATTTCAAGCTCGAATACACCATTTTTAATGATAGATTGATTTTGTTTAATCCTTTTTATGGTTATCTATTAGCTCCATTAGGTGAAGATTTTACAGCACAAGAGCTTTTTCAAATAAACAATTGTTGTGAGAAGATTCATAAAAAAGTAGAAATCATGGTGGTTTCTGAAGATTATGTCAATAGCACTCCTAGTCTGGGAGAATATTTTACTATTTACAATGATTTAGACTGGAATGACTATGTGTATAGTCTGGAAAGTCTTGTAAATCTGTCTGGAAAAAAACTTGCTAAAAAGAAAAATCTGGTTTCACAGTTCATGAGACAATATTCTGATTGGGAAATAAAAAAAATTGAAAACAAAGATTTTAACGAGATAATGGATTTTGTTTATTATTGGAAAAGCGTTCATGTAGAACAAAACGAATATCTCGATATAGAGATAGAAGCTTTAAAACTTGCTCTAAAAAACTGGGATTGTTTGCCCAATGAAGGTATAAAGCTCTATGTCGAAAAAAAGCTAGCAGCGTTTGCTATCTGGAGTCCACAAAAAGAAGATATGGTGACAGTTCACTATGAAAAATATGACCCTGCAATAAAAGGAGCTGGACAAGTAATAAATCACGAAACTGCTATGCTCTTGAAAGATAGATATAAATTTGCCAATAGAGAGCAAGATATGGGGTTACCGGGTATTAGGCAAGCTAAAAGGTCATATCAACCATTGAGGTTAGTTCCTTTTTATAGGTTAAAGAGTAAATAGTGAATTTTAATGGCTGTCGCATAACAGTTTTTTTATGCCATAATACGAAAACAATCACATTTTTTATATCCACATATTTTCTTATAAAATAGTAAATTAAGGGTTTCAGTAAAAGTTTAAGAAAATCTTCAAAATATGTAAAAAATAGTGATTGTTCGAAAGCATAACGAATGAAAGTATAATAATACTGATAAAAAGAGAAAGAATTTATATGTTTATTTATTCATATCTCAAAGCATCAATCAGATTCAAATTTGCTGCTTTTTTTGCTGGATACCAACCGAAGAAAACTCCTATCAGACAAGAAAAACTAACTGCTAAAAACACAGAACCTAATGTAACTTCTGTGTGCCAGTTCATAATATTTCCAAGTATATTCGTGCAAATTGAACCGGCAATAATGCCAAAAATCCCTCCAATACCACTGATAAAAATGGCTTCTACAACAAACTGCAATAATACATCATTTTTTTTTGCACCCACAGCCATTCTTAAACCTATTTCTTTTATTCTTTCGGATACAGAAACTAGCATTATGTTCATAATACCTATACCACCCACTACTAAAGAAATGCCTGCTATGCTTGCCAGCAACAATGTCATAGTATCCGACACATTACTTGCCATCTGTGCCATTTCTTTTTGGGAATTTACCAGAAAATCTTCATCAGTGGAATTACTATATCTGGAAAGTAAAACTTGTGTAATATCTCTTTGCACAAAAGGTATAACTTGCCTTGACACAGTTGATACATATATAGTCATATTGGGAAATCTTCTGTTTATATATCGTTGTAAAACCGTAGTATAAGGCATTAAATAAATATCATCTAAATCACCACCTAAAGTGCTTTGTCCTTTACTTGATAACACACCAACCACACGAACAGGAGTATTTCGATGGCGAATTAACTTTCCAATCGGATCTTCTTCAGGAAAAAAATGGTCAGCAATAGTTTTTCCTAAGACAATTACTTTTGCTCCTCTCTCAACATCAAGGTTTGAAAACATTTCGCCTTCATCCATATCATAATTTCTAATGAAAAAATAGTCTGTGTCTACTCCAAATCCACGAGTTCGCCAATTTAAACTTCTGTATCTGAGCTGTCCCCCAGTGCCAATGACAGGTGTGATATAATTTATACCGGGAACCTGTTCAATTATAGCATCAAGATCTTGTAAACTCAGTCTGTTGGCTTCACCTGTTTCTGTTCTAACGGCACTTCTTTGAAAATTTGTCATAATAGTAATGACATTTGTCCCTACGCTTTGAATTTGGTCTTCAATTAATCTTTTTGCTCCTTGCCCAATAGCAAGCATAGTTATCACTGCACCAACTCCAATAATGATGCCAAGCATAGTTAAAAAAGTCCTTGTTTTGTTCTTTAGGAGTGATTTTAAGGCAATTTGCATTATCTCGATTAATGACATAATATCTCCTTTAAAGTATAGCGATTTCCTATCACTATTTGATAACGAAATCATAGAGCAGGAAATCGCAACTACTTAATCGACTGGAAACGCAACTACTGTTACAATTTTTTCAAAAGTTTCACATCAACATGGACAACTTGCCAGTTTCTTTTATCTCTTTTAAAATCACCAGAGATCTCAATAGTATCCTCTGGAGTTACAGTCTGTCCCCACCATCTGTCACGTTTAATCTTTACGGATATATCTCCCGTTTCATCACGAAAAATAAACCTATCATGACTAATGGCTTGGATAATGTTTCCTCTCATTATTACTGGAGTCTTATTGGGAAACATTGCAGTCTGATTAACTGTAATTATAGCTGAAGGTCCATCATAACCACCAAAACCGTGGGTCATAGGTCCAACAAAACCGCCTGGTCCAACAGGAGTTTGTTGTGCAAATATAGGCACTGTAAAACCCAACATCGCTATAATGCAAATCAAGATAATAAGTTTTTTACTCATAAATCAATCCTCTCTATCTTTTTTTGACAAAGAAAAATGATATAGCTTTTTTGTCAAGCATTATCTTAAAAACATTTTTGAGAAAAAGCTTGACGAAAAAGCCCCCTCAAAAAAAAATAACAATCAGAGAATGATTTTTAGGAGAAATAAATATGAAAAAAGGACTTATTTTATACCTGATAGTGAGCTTGTTAATGATTAGTAGTTTGTTGACAGAAGAGCTTGGAGATTTTTATCCGGGTCGATTGAATGTTTGCTTTAGTTCAACAGGTATCCGTAGCCGTGTTGGGGAAATAGAAATCCGCAATGAAGATGGCATTGTGAAAACACAATTCGATTGGTTTAATGAAATTTCAATGGAATACGAAATCATTGAATTACGCCAACGGTTCAAAGTTCACGACACCGAATGGAACCGTAATGGACGCTATCTAATGAATATTTTTAACCTTCAGATAGCAGACCATAATCGGACAAGCGAGCTTCGTGAAGCTCTAGAAGCGCTTCCTGAGATTATGTATGCTGAATATGATCCAGTATTAAGAACATTTCCGGATATTTATCTATCAGAACATAATGATACATCGGAATTATCTGGCTGGAGCTATACCCCCAATGACCCATTGTTGCTTCAACAATGGGCAATAGAAGCAATAGAAGCTGAAATGGCATGGTATTTCGAGACCGGTTCAAGGGACATAGTGATAGGGATAGTGGATTCTGGAACCAAATGGAATCACCCTGACCTGAGAGCCAATGTTTGGACTAACGAATCAGCTTTTCCGGGAATAACGATAAATTGGGATACTGGAGAAATAGTCGGAGGTAATGGAACTGAGGTTATAATAGGCTGGGATTTTGCAAAAGGAAGTGACTGGTGGGATTTGACAGAAGGTAACAATCCATATCAAACTCATCCGGGTAATCAACATGGAACGCATGTAGCAGGTTGTGCTGCCGCAGTTGGAGACAATGGAATAGGTGTCGCCGGTCCGGCATATAATGTGAGAATAATGAATACTAAACATTCATTCACCACAACTTCTACCAATTCGATAATCAACGGATACGAAGGAATAATTTTTGCAGTAAATAATGGAGCCAATATAGTGAATACATCATGGGGCGGACCAGGTGGTGGAGAAACCGCAAATGAAGTAGTATCTTATGCCAAATCCCAAGGAGTCTTGGTTGTATCGAGTGCTGGCAATAGAAACAATGAGGAAATGTTTTACCCAGCCGGAGCGGTGGATGCCTTTAGTGTAGCAGCGACAGATAGAGGAGATATAAAAGCGAGTTTTTCATCATTTGGTTCTTTTGTTGATATATCAGCACCTGGTGCAGGCATATTGTCGACTTATTATTCAAATGATAGAGTGGATAATTATGGGCTAGCCTCTGGAACATCAATGTCGGGACCAATATTAGCTGGTATAGCAGCACTAGTATGGTCATATTATCCGGATTTAACAGTAGATGAATTGAAAGAACGTCTTCGAAGAGGTGCAGATCCAATCGATCATTTAAATCAACCTCAACATCAAGGTAAACTAGGTGCTGGAAGGGCAAACCCTTTTAATTCATTGATGTATGATCGGATTCCCAGAATAGACTTTGAATCGATTGAACAGATAGCCTTAACAGGTGACGATAACACTTTGAATCCAGGTGAAACTCTTAGTTTTAAAATACACCTAAAAAACCGAGCAAATTGGCTTGATGGATTACCAACTACAGCGAGAATTGAAACTGATGATCCTTGGGTTCAGATCATCAATTCAACTGTTAATTATGGATTAATCCCACAGGGTGAATCAAGAGGATCAGAAAATTCATTTATCATCAGCGTAAATGATCTTATGCCAATTGAAACCCATATTGAATTTACTTTGTTTTATTTAGCTGAAGGAGGCACTGGAATTAATTATGAATATCAAGTTCCTTTTACAATTCTTGTTTCAAGAAATAAAGACAATTGGCCTTTATCAACAAATGATTTTACTGCTAATTCCATTATAGTCTTTGATCTAAATCAAGATGGAGAAAAAGAGATAATTTTCGCTTCTCAAGAACAGTTATTCGTAATGAACTCTAATAAAGAAAATCTACCCGGTTTTCCCGTAACAACAAACATCTCAAACGTAAATCCAATAACGATAATCAAGTCTGGAAATGAATTTGAAATAGTCTTAACTGGTTCAAACAGAATCCAGATAATCAATAAATATGGAGAGATTAGAGCTGAAACTCAGTTAGATGGTAATATAATGAGCTCAGCTGTATCTTACGATGTAGATGGAGAAGGTTATGAATCTATAGCAGTAGGAACAATTCGCGGCTTATTGTATTTATTTAATAATGATTTAACATTACGACATAACTATCCCATAATTGTTGGTTCCCCATTAGTATCTTTGCCAATTTTTGTCGACATAAACAACGATGGGCAAATAGATATACTTGTCAATCCAGCAGATCGACAACTCTATAGTTACACAGCCTCTACTGGAGAAACCCACCTCAATAGCCCGATTAATATTGAAACTATAAATAGGTCTGGCTTGGTAGCTGCTACAAATGGCATAGATACATTTATCTATGCAGTTGGTTTATCCTCTGTAAATGACAATGTTAAAGTATTTGACCAAACTGGTAACCTTATCAACTCGGCAGAAATCAATGGCAGTACAAGTATATTACCAATAATTTCTGACATAAATGATTCTGGTTCTTTAGACTTTGTGGTTGTAACAAACAGCGGAATAGTATATCTATTTGATGGTATGTTAAATCTTCGAGAAGGTTTCCCAGTATCTTTGGGAGGTATTGTAACCCAGCACCCAATATTAGCTGATGTTGATAATGATGGCACAGCAGAAATCATAGTTTTGGTCAATGATGGCTCTTTGCATGCAATAAAATATGATGGAACATTCGTAACAGGTTTTCCATATACTTTTATCGGAAGCTGGCACTCATCACCAGTATATGCTGATGTTGATGGAAGCGGTCGTGGAAATTTTTTAATGTCAAATATGTCATCAGTATACTATATAGATCTACCAGTGAGTTTTAATGCAAGTCAATATCCAACTCATGCTTATACAAGAAGTAGAAATTCGGTATATAAATCTTATTTTGTCAATGACTATGACTTTGTTGATACACGACCTATAGTAACAGGTTTACTTGGGAATTATCCAAATCCCTTTAACCCTGAGACCAAAATATCCTTTTTTATCGATGAGGAGAAATTTAATAGTGCTAATATAGAGATATTTAACATCCGTGGTCAACGCGTTGAGACTTTATCTCTGTCAGAGGGAAATATTCAAAATGGATATGTTGTATGGCTAGCAGAAGGTATGTCATCAGGAGTGTATTTCTACAGATTGATGATAGATAATAGGATTATTGATGTAAAAAGAGCATTATTGCTAAAATAAAAGAAAAATTTATATTAAGGGTGATTTCTGTTTTTTTTACAGAATTTTTTCATTACTAAAACAAACAGATTTCACCCTAAAAAAAATCAAGAAAACAGCAATGAAAGCCACTTATTAATGAATAGAATAAACCATAAAGATTAATGAATGAAAAACAAATATATTTTTTTTTAATGAATTTTAATAGAAATCTCAAAAAACGCTTTACAAAAAAACATATTTTAAAAAAATGACATCTAAGATTTTTATAATGGAGAAAATATGGCAAGTCAGGAAACTGAAAAAACAACTTTGGTCAACAACTCTGAAGACTTCGAAACAATGCTCAATGAGAGCATCGAAAACCTCAACTCAAACTTCAAAAAAGGTGATGTAGTTGTAGGTAAAATCTCAAGCATCAATGAATCGCATATCATCATATCGATAGGACAGAAGCAGGATGCTTTAGCCGAAATAGGTGATTACCTAGAAAACGGTGTTTTGCCTTTAAAAGTAGGCGAAGAAATTAAAGGCTTTATAGTTAAAATGGTAGATGACCAGATAACAATATCTAAAAGCCTAAACCGTTCACATGGAAACAAAGTTCTAGTAAAAGAAGCTTTTACAAAGAAAATTCCTGTGAAAGGAAAAGTGATAGAATCATTAAAAGGAGGATATTCTGTTGATGTCTTTGGTATAAGAGCATTTTGCCCATTATCACATATCGATTTGCATGGAAATGAAAAACCTGAAGCATATATAAACAACACTTATGATTTTTTGATCATCGAATTTGAAAAAGGCAGCATAATTCTATCACGAAAAAGCATATTATCTGCCGAAACAGAGGAAAAAAAAGAAAAATTTTTTTCCAGAATAAATGTGGGCGATGTTGTAAAAGGAAAAGTAGTCAGAGTAACAACATATGGCGCATTTATTGATTTAGGAGGATTTGAAGGTTTACTTCATATCTCTGAGTTATCATGGACTCACATCAACAAAGCTAATGAGGTGATAAATGTCGGCGACGAAATCGATGTAAAAATTTTAAAAATAGAAAATGATAAAATTTCACTTTCTTATAGAGCTTTACATGAAAATCCGATGCTTGTAGCCATGAATAAGTTAAAAATAGGAGATACCGTAACTTGCAAAGTTATCCGCCATGGAAGTTTTGGTTCTTTTGTAGAAATCGAAAAAGGTGTAGAGGGCTTGATCCCTATCTCATTAATATCACAAAAACGAATCAATAAACCTTCAGAAGTTCTCAACATTGGAGACGAAATTAAGGCTAAAATTCTGAAACTCGATACCGAAAACCTCAAAATATCTTTAACCTTACGAGAAGAAGTCGTTAATCCATGGGTAATTGACGGAGCTGATTTACAAATAGGTATGGAACTGAATGGGGTAATAGAAAATATTACCGATCATGGTGCTTTTATCAAAGTAAAAAACACTTTAACTGGTTTGATGCCTCAATTTAAAATGAAGCGTGCTAAACTGAACCTCAAACAAGAAAACATTGGTGATGAAATTCAGGTAAGAGTTGCCAGTTTTGATATAAAATCTCAAAGATTGTCTCTCGAACCTCTTTTTATGCCTGAATTGGAAGTAAGGACATCTGATCGAAAAGAGACAAGAGATAATAAAGATTCTCGCGAAATTCGAGAACCGAGAGAACCAAGAGAACGACAAGAAAATAGAAAACAAAATCGCGACTATAGCCAAGACCAAGATTGGAAAAAATACGCTACCAATTATCAGTCTGTTCCAGAAGATAATCCCTTTAATGATTTATAGCAATATTTCAACATAGATAAATAATGCTATTTTTAATTGAATATTGAGTTTTTTCTGAAAAAAGTAGGTTATAAAGACAAAAATGCTCGACTGGGATAGCTTGGTTTTAAAAGAAGGAGAAAAAATCCTAAATTATGTAAATAAAATAGTAGGTCAAATCGACAATTCAAAAGACATAGTTCAGGATACCTTTTTAGCCTGTTACCAGAATATAGACCGTATAGACCCTGATTTTATACTACCCTATCTTTATAAAGTAGCTCATAACAAAGCAATAAACTTTGTAAAGAAAAATCAAAGACTTGTGTATGGACATCTACCAGAACTTGTTCATCATGATAGAACAGAGGAAGAATTACGAAAAGAAAATCTTGAAAAAGCAGTTCGTGCTTGCTTTCAAAAAATGAAACCACGATATTCCATGGTCTTGGAATTGCAATACTACCAAAAGAAATCATATAAAGAAATATCTGATTTGACAGGTATGTCTGTATCAGCTGTAGAAAGCGTATTAGTCCGAGCAAAAAAGGAATGTAAAAAAATATTGCAGGTTTTTAAAGATACTGGTGTTTTATAAGATATTAAGTAAAACAAACAAAATTGAGTTATTTAAAAATAGAATATATTTTTCAAATAATTTATTTATAAGGAGTATCCATGAAACCAAAAATTTTATTTATTCTTTTGTTAATTTCTTTGGCGTTCAATGTAGGTTTTATCTTTTGCTATTTATACAAAGTATCTAACCAACAAAATGCTCAAATCCCAGCACCGACACAAAGAAGCGAACGCCCAGCACGAACAGCAGTTTTTTTTCAAAATGAAGAAATGAAAACCGCCAGAAGCGAAAACATGGAATTGCGTAAAGAGTTTTTTTCAGAACTTGCTCAGCCTGAGCTGGAAATAGAAAAAATTAGCGAACTGATGTTGAAATTAGAGCTTAGCCAAACCGCTTTAGAAAAAGCTGTATTGGAACATTTTTTGAGTGTCCGACAAGAAATGAATGCTGAGGAAGCAGAAGTCTTTTTTTCAAGATTTCTAAATCGATATGAAAATAGACATCAGAGTAGGCAAGAAAAAAGTAATCAAAAAGGTAGAAATAGGAGATAACTATGAAAAAAATCATTATCGTTCTTATCGTAATGTTTGTTTTTGTATGCTCATCTTATGCACAGAGAGCCGCAACAGAAACAAGAGAATCAAATGCACAACCTGCACAACAGGTATTAAGTCCAGTAGATGAGACTCATACACCTTCAGAACCAACTCAACGCGTAACCATCGAAAGAGTCACTCAACCATCGCCACCTCCACAAACACAAAGAGTTGTTGTAGAAGAAAATGAGGTTCAACCTGAAGTAAATAGAAGAGAGCAAAGATCTGTAAATACCCAAAATCCAGTTTTGGATTCCAGACCTGTTCCAGTTCAAAGTCCAATAATGGATGCAAGACCAGTTCAAACTCCTCCAGTTCGTGAACAAGTAAGACCAGTTCAATCTCAACCTATATGGGAATCCACACCTGTCCGTGTTCCAACTGATTCAAACCAACCAACTCCAGACAGTAGGCAAGAAAGATCAGCTCCAGCCCTTCCCCCAAGAGACTCAAATTCAGGAAGAATGGGACACGAAGATTCTCTATTTCCAGAAACCTTGATAGAAAGGATCGCTCTGAACAGTGTAAGTAGGTTGACATTAATCTTAGGTGGTATTTCTTTAGATGGAAATCAAATGGATTTTTTTAATAGGCTCAACTTTAATTTTCAAACTCACATCATGGAAAAAGATTTTGAATTGAGAAGACTACTATCAGAATTTCAAATTGCTACAAATGGCTACAATTTTAATAGAGCTGGTAGAATTGCACTTGATATAAATAATGTCAGAGGTGAAATAGCTGCTAGCACTATAAATTATTTAGAAGCAGTAGTAAGCATGCTGACAGCAGAGCAAAGAGAACAGTTGGTAAGTCAAAGAGGAGCGAATTGGTTGGTTGACTAAAATGTCACATATCATCCAAACCACTTCTGCACAAGAAAAAACTAAATAAGGAGCAAATCATGAAAAACAAAAAAAATGTTTTAATGGTAATTATTCTGTTGGTAATAACTTGTAGTTTGTTCTCTCAGACTAGAGCTGAAAGAAGACAATCGCAAGATAGTTTGATGCAAGGAAGAAATTATCTTCGCTGGGATAATTTGAATTTGACAGAAACTCAACAGAGTTTATTGTCAGAATACGATACGGAATATCGCATAACAACTGAAGAAAAACGACTTGAACTTCAAAGAAATTCAGCGTTGAGAAGAATAGCATCAATTGACAGAAACTTTGATGAAATGAGAAGATTGAACGAGGAGAGTAATATACTCAGATTTGAAATATCCCAATTGAGAATCGATTATGAAGAAAAAGTCTATGAGTTATTTACACCCGAGCAAATCTTGTTAATGCGAGACTATCGGGGTGGTCGCGGTAATAGCGGTAGAGGTGGGTACTCTGGTGCTGGATTCGGTGGTGGATGTTGTTTCTGAATAGAAAAAATAAGGAAAAAATCATGTTCATAAAAAGGATTATACTACTAATATTTTTCATGATGATATTTTTGGTTATACTATCAGCTGAAACCTTAATAGAACAACCATTGGGTGCAGGAACAGAAGCAAATCCATTTCAGATAAGCAGTCTAGGAAATCTGAGGTGGTTATCAGAAACTCCTGATGCATGGGGAACACAAGATGAAAAGGTATATTACCTCCAAACAGCAAATATAGATGCGTCAGAAACTATTTTATGGAATGAAGGAGCAGGATTTTCTACTATAGGAACGAATTATTATAATGGCTTTGATTCTTACACCCAATATTTTTATGGTAACTATGATGGAAATGGGTTTTCCATCAAGGGTATTTACATTAATAAACCTTTTGTCCATATTAGGCAGACTTCAGTTGGTTTGTTCGGCGCCATAAGATATTCTCGAATCGTTGGAGTAGTTCTTGAAGATGCTGATATATTAGGAGCTTGGTCTACAGGAACTGTAGTGGCATGGGCTGCAGACAGTTATATAGGAACTTCTTCAGCATCTGGGATAGTTCGTTCAGATAGAGCTGTTTATATTGGAGGATTCATAGCATCAACATCAAATACAACTATCGAATACTGCTACTCTACAGTTAACATAATAACAGCCTCAGAAGCATCGCCGGGCGGTTTTGTTGGCGCATTACACAATGGTTCAACAGTAAATAATTCATATTTTAATGGAAGTTTTTTATCTGATTCTGGAACTATTGGTGGTTTTGCAGGACAAGTGATGAATAATTCTCAAATTCAAAATGTGTATGTAAATAACAATGGATTAGCAGAAATGAGTGCAGGGTTATCTCTTGCGTTGATATCTTCGTCAAGTTTCTTGAATAGCTTTTGGAATCCGATCAGCACAGGGTCTCAAGAACCTTTTCTAAATGTATCTAATAATAGCACTGAGACAGATAATTTCCCCCTTACTATCACAGAAATGATGACTATGTCTACTTATACAAATAACGGTTGGGATTTTGAAAATATTTGGGATATAAAACCTGAAATCAATGGAGGTTTACCTTATTTAAGATTGTCTTCTTTGGTCAATGAATACGATAAAATTAAAGGAACCCTATCCATTTCCTCATATTTAATAGGTAATTTTCCGAATCCTTTCAATCCTGAAACTGAGATAAGATATTCAATAGGAAATGATGAAAATGTCAGCATCACTATATATAATATCAGGGGACAAAAAGTGAAAAATATTTTAAATAGATTTATGGAAAAAGGAGAACATTCTGTTATCTGGAATGGGACAGACGAAAATGGTAAATATGTATCAAGTGGGGTATATTTTTATCAGATGCGAGTAGAGGACAATATAGAAACCCAAAAGATGATACTTTTAAAATGAAATAATTTTCATAGAACATTTTCTTCTTTATAACTACAAATATCGAAAAAAACCATAAATTGTTGATATCAAAGCTTTGTCACCTTAAGCACCGTGAAAGGCCTTAAGATTCTTCACTCCGATCAGAATGAAATGGAAAACCAATTACGCTTCAGCCTCTAGAAATACTTATCTTAAGAGTTTTCCCTTGCTATTTTACCCCTTTCTGTCGTTTCCCATTTGCTTCAATTCTTTTATCTCTCAATTCTTGGCTACCAATTCCCAGCTCTTGTTTTTCAAAATTTTCTTCTTTTATGACAAAAGAATCTGTATCATGCCAATATAGAAAAACATTTTCTTCCCAATCTAAAGCGGTATCATCAAAATAAACTTTTTTGTGTTGTGAAAATACTTTAAAAAGCTGGTCTCCGACTTTAATTATATATTGAGTATGAGTCCCGAGATATAGTATATCTTCTATCTGCCCTTTCAATATATTAAAATCGGATTGCGAACCGGGGGATCTGCGCGAAACTGCTATTTTTTCAGGTCTCAGTGATAAAGTTATCTTTTCTCCAATACTTACATCTTGGGTATAAGTACTGTCTAAAAGGATTTTTTCATTATTCTGACTAAAACCTGTTTCTACTTCTATATAATCTTCGTGTATAGCTTTTACAGTTCCTGAAATCAAATTTGTATCACCAATAAAATGAGCAGAAAAAATCGAGTTTGGTCTTTCATAAATATCATCAGGAAGCCCTATCTGAACAATTTTTCCATGATTCATGATAGCTATTTTGTCGGATAAGCTCATAGCTTCTCCCTGGTCATGGGTAACATAAATGAATGTAATACTGAATAAATCGTGGATATTCATAAGTTCAATGATCATTTTTTGCCGAAGTTTCAAATCAAGAGCGGAAACCGGTTCATCGAGTAAAAGCACTTTAGGTTCATTAACCAAAGCTCTAGCTATGGCAATCCTTTGTTTTTGCCCCCCACTGATTTGATTAGGGTATTTATGTTTTTGGTCAAACATTTGGACTATATTGAGTATTCTTTCGACTCTGTCTATAATTTCATTTTTTGGCAAATTTTTTATTTTTAAACCAAAAGCAACATTGTCAAAAATCCGCATATGTGGAAATAAAGAATAATTTTGAAAAATTGTGTTTACAGGTCTCTTGTAAGGGGATAAATCTGTGATGTCAAGACCATCAATATATATCCTACCTTCAGTTGGAGTCTCAAAACCCGCTATCATTCTTAAAATCGTGGTTTTTCCACAACCGCTTGGACCTAAAAATGAGAATAGTTTCCCATCTTCGATAATCATATTCACATTATCGACGGCTACAAAATCGTCAAACTTCTTTGTAATACCCTCTAATCTGATTTCTCCCAACTCGCATAACCCTCCTAAATGAACCATTATAGTAAACGATTTTGCCATAAAAAAAAAGGGGGCATTTTTGTCAAGAAAAAGTGAGAAATACATAGAAAATTATTTTTAATTGACTAAAAAAGCAAATAATAATCTTTTGAACGATATTGATATTTTGAGGTAAAAATGACTAAATTATTTAAATATTATAATCTTCATTTGCAGTATTTTAGTAGGAATGTTAAGCTATTTCTTATTGGTGGTTTGTTTAATGGAATAGGTTTTTCAGTCTTTAGTTTATTGTTTAATCTTTATTTGATAGAAAATGGATTTTCAGAAGCGGAAATAGGTAAAATACTATCATGGGGTTCCTTAGGTTCTGCATTAGTAGCCATACCAGCTGCTATATTGCTTGAAAGAGTGCATGTTCGAAAAGTGCTTATCATATCAACGATACTAGCTTCATTGGCATATTTTATGTCAATATACTCAAAAATACTCTCCTTTATCTTTTTTTTCATATTTTTTGCAAACATGTTTTTAACAGTTTATAGAGTATCAATAGCTCCATTTTTTATGAGAAACAGTACAAAAAGAGAAAGGATATTTTTATTTAGTTTTAATGGTGCTATAGGCATACTTTCGCAATTAATTGGTTTCATGTTGGGTGGATACTTACCAAAGCTGTTAATGTCTTTGAATTTTACAGATTCTCTTGCAATAGCTTATGAATGGTCGCTCTATTTATCGGTTATTGGGAGCTTGATATCAATAATTCCCTTTTTTAAAATCAAACAAATGCCTATCCCCGAAACGAGAAAAAGATTCATAAATAGGTTTAAAGACTATAGTTGGCAAATTATAATACGGTTAATGATTCCACGATTGTTAGTGGGAATGGGTGCAGGATTGATAATACCATTTATGAATCTCTATTTCAAATTAGTATTTGGAGCTGATTCGTCAAGTATCGGCACTTTTTTCTCAATTTTACAATTTTTTCTATTTTTAGGTATGATATCCACGCCTTTTTTTGTAAAAAAAATGGGTATGCTCAGGACTATAGTCTTAACACAACTATTTTCTATACCTTTTATGTTTATACTTGCACTGAGTAACAACCTATCCCTTGCGGTTATAGCATTTATTGCACGAGGGACTCTAATGAATTTAAGCCAGCCAGTAGCTTCGAATTTTGAGATGGAAATAGTGAAACCCAACGAACATGCTTTTACGAATGCAGTTTCTACGCTTTCATGGCAAGGTTCGTGGACAATAAGTGCTTTAGCAGGAGGTTATATCATAGAAAAATACTCATTTGCTTGGTCTTTCTATATAACTATTGTTTTATATTTATTATCATCGATTTCTTATTTTGCTTTTTTTAGAAATAAAAAATCTCAAACAGCACAATAATTTAATAAAAATCAAAATTTATCTGCCTTAATCCCTCATATAAGACAATAGCAACAGAATTACAAAGATTTATGGATCTTATATCTTTAGTCATTTTTATTGTGATAACTTTGTCATTGTATTTATTTAACATCTCTTCAGGTAAACCTCTTGATTCGGGACCAAAAACAAAAATATCACCTTTTTTAAAAACTATATCAGTATATGATTTTTTACCTTTAGTAGAGCAGAGATAGATATTGTTATTAGTCAATAATGATATTCCACATTGAGTTAAAAAACTATTCCAATCATCATGAATAAATAATTTAACTTTTTCCCAATAATCCATACCGGCTTTTTTTAGATATTTATCATTGATAAAAAATCTCATTGGTTTGATTATATGTAGTTCAGCATTTGCACCTATACACAATCTACCTATGTTTCCAGTATTTTGAGGAATTTCTGGATTGTAGAGAACAATTCTGAAACTTAGCGATCTGTCATAATCATAATCCATTCATCCGCCCAAGCGTTGTTAAAAAAAGTATTGTTACTAAAAATATTTTCGGACAAGCTATTGACTGGTAATTGGATTGATGATAAACTATAAGGCATTTCAACACCATCAAGGACAGGAAATTTCCACATAGTTGTAGGTATATGACTCTGAAAGTCAAAAGAAAGCATAAACTCGAGAAATCTTCTTGCTAGAAAAAGATTTACAGCTCCATTTAATATACCAGCATATTCTACTTCTTTTATTCTGCCTTCTTGGGGTATGAAAGCTTGATATCTATAATTATTTTCTATATCTTGGTGATAAGCTGGCCTTGAAACATAAGATAAAATAATCGGTGCTACTCCAGCTTGAAATGAGGCATAAGCTTCATTTAGGCTTGTTGGTATAGAAACAACATTGCTTCTAAGACTAATCCAAAATTGTTCAAATCCTCTATCGCCAAATAAACCTAATGACCACATAATGGCTCCCATCCCTATTGAAGATGTTCTTGGGTCGGTCATGATAATTCTATCATTCCAAACGGAACTTTGCAATTCTCCAAAAGTTTTTGGAGGAATTAGAACAATATCTGCATCATAAACAAAGGCATAAAAATCGTAATTATAGGGTATCAACCTATGTCTACTATCTATTAAAAAGCTTCTGTTGCTGATGTTTCGAACTAATTCAGGTTCGTTTGGTATAAAGAGATTTGTCCGTAAAGCTCTGTGTATATGAGGACTTAATATGCCTATTGCAAGATCAGCTTGAAGCGTATCTATATCTGCTTGCAAGTGATTTATTAATAAACCACTTTCACTAAAAGTTCTTAAAATAACAGTGCATTCATAACGACTTTCAAATTCTTCAATAACGATAGCTCCCAATCCGCTTAAAATAAAAGGATCAGTAGTGTAAATAATCAAAACATCGGTTCTGATTTCAGTTTCCTTATGGATTATTTCATCTCTACAACTTGCAATAAGGAATAAAGAGATAAACACCCAGATTAATGAAACTATAAAGGTTAATTTAAATTTCATGCAAAACCTCCAAAAATAATTTGTGCAACCAAAAAATCGGTCATTAATATCCCAATGGAACTTGATACTACCGTGTTTGTAGTCGCAATACCAACACCTTCAGCTCCATTCTTTGTTCTCGCTCCATTGAAATTTGCTATACTAACTATGATAAAACCAAAAACAAACGCTTTAATCAAGCCAATCCACAAATCCAATGGTTCAAAAAAAGCTTTCATATTAACAAAAAAAGTATAAGAAGTAATGTGAAATACCTGATTTGAAAACACAAAAGCAAACATAATCGTCACAAAAATAGAAATAATTGTCAAAATAGGCAACATAGTCAGTGAAGCTACCAATTTTGGCATATATAGATATTCATAAGGATTTACTGACATAGTTTCTAAGGCGTCAATCTGTTCAGTAACTTTCATAGAGCCAATTTCAGCTGAAATTGTAGCCCCTACTTTGCCAGCAAATACAAGCGAAGTCAAAACAGGAGCAAGTTCAATCATTACCATCTTTGATATCATGACACTAATCAGAGATTGAGGTATGAACCCTTTAGTCTGATAAGAAGCCTGTAAAGCTGATACTAAGCCTGTAAAAGCTGATGTAACAACAATAAGCAAGGTAGAATCATATCCAATCTTTTTAAATTGATTTATACAAATAGCCCTTCTTTTAAAAATAAAGATAAAAGAGATTAAAGTATCTTTAGTAAAAATTGTAAATTCACCAATTAAGCTAAAAATTCTCGTAAGCTTCATATTCTTTATCTTTAAACTGAGTAATGTTGTGAATAAATTTCAGTTCTACGGACCCCGTAGCTCCATGTCGATTTTTTCCTATGATAATTTCTGAAATACCGGGTTTTTGAGTTTCTTTGTTGTAATAATCATCTCTATAGATAAACATGACTATGTCCGCATCTTGTTCTATAGCTCCAGATTCTCTTAGGTCTGAAAGTCTAGGTCTTTTGTCTTCTCTAGATTCTAAACTTCTGTTTAACTGTGACAAGGCAAGTACTGGCACATCAAGCTCTTTGGCGAGTATTTTTAGACCTCTTGATATTTCTGAGATTTCTTGTTGTCTATTCTCTCCGACTTTACGCGTCGACATCAACTGCATATAATCAATAACAATTAAATCAAGTGTCTTCATCTCTGCTTTCAATCTTCTTGACTTTGCTCTGATATCCATTACGGTATTATAACCGCTGTCATCAATAAAAATATCTTTTTTAGCAAGTTCTTCTGCGATACCAGTGATTTTGATTATTTTGTCACTATCTAAACCAAAACCTTTAGTTAAGTTCTCCATCGGAATCTCTGAAGCACTACTTAGCAATCTTAAAATCAACTCTTCATTGGACATCTCAAGTGTAAAAATGCCGATTTTTTTTTCATAAGAAGTGGCTGCACTAAATGCTATATTTAAGGCGAAGGAAGTTTTTCCCATAGCGGGTCGAGCAGCGACAACTATCAATTGCCCCTTACGAAACCCACCTACCATCCTATCAAGAGCTATGAAACCAGAGGGAACACCAATCACACTTGATTTTGAGCTAGCGACCTCTTCAATGTGTTCTAAAGTAATAGGTATTAATTCATTGATTCTTTTGAAAGTTTGCCTGTTGGGCATCTCAGCGATTTGAAAAATGGTTTGTTCTGCCCAGTCTACTGTCTCGCTGGCGGGACCATCAGGTTCATAACATCTTTTGATGATATTGTTTGAAGCAGTTATCAAATCTCTAAACAATGCTTTTTCAAGAACAATATTAGCATGATATTCTAAATTTGCTGAGCTTAAAACAACATCAGAAAGTTCATTGATATAAGCTTTTCCACCTACTTTTTCAATTTGACCTTTTTCTTCAAGTTTATTAATTAAAGTAATTATATCTACTTCAATATTTGATTCAAACAGATCAAGCATTGCTGAAAAAATGATTCTATGAGCTGTCTTATAAAAATGATTTTCTTTTAGGATTTCGATACCTTTTGTCACTGAATATGTGTCTATCATCATCGCTGATAAGACTGCCGTTTCAGCATTTAGATCGTTGGGTAATATTCTTTCTATGTTTTCTGCCATGAAAATTCCATAAAATTGTTTTATTCAGAGTTTTTGATTTTTAAGAAGTGGTCACGAAATAACTTTAAATCTTCCCATGCTAATTTTTTTAAATCAATATTTCTCAATAAATCAAACGGATTATAAGTAACATATATGGGAATATTTTGATAGAGCTGACCTTGATGAAGTCTATAGTAGTCAATATTTTCTTTGAGTAGATTTATTTGTTGTGATGTTGATTTTACATGATGTAATGTTGTAAACAAGGCATTGGCAGCAATATCACCCATAACGAGTATTATCTTCGGTTTGAGTATTCTTATCTGTTCTAATAAATATGGCATACATTTTTGAATCTCAGAATAATCTATATAATTAGGTTTACATTTAATTATATTTGTGATATAAAGGTCTTCTCTTTTTATACCAATAGAAGCCATCATTTTATTAAATAAATCCCCAGAATGCCCAACAAAAGGCTTCCCATTGGCGTTTTCATCTGTTATAGGAGGATTGCCAATAAGCATACATTGAGCATTTTGTTGCCCTTCTCCATAAACAAATTTCCAACGAGATTTAGAAAAAGAGCATTTAAAACAATTCGCATACTTCCTCTGTAAAAATGTAAAATCAGTAGTTTCAACATCATATTCAAAATCGTATATTTGTTTATTATTGGAATCCTTATAACTTTCCCTTGTTATGTAATTTGAGTTTGAATTTATTGATTTTTTCTGTGGTTGAGTGTTTAATGGTTTTTGAAACACCTGCGATTCTAAGAAAAAATCAGAAAGTCCATAATAATGATACAGCTCAATATATTGTTTTAAAGCTCTCAAAGACATTGTTTTCTAAATTTGCAGAGATAAATAATTAACAAAAACTTCAAAACAGATTAATCATCTTTATAATCTTCTTCTATATTTGTGGAATTTTCAAAAACATCAAGATCTTTGTTTAATAAGTCTTTTCTGTCGTCTTCATATTCCTCTGTATAGTCAAAGTTTTCATAATCATCACTTTCTTTCGTTTCTACTTCTTCGACAATGTAGTCCGGGACATCATTTAAGGCTATATGTTTTAATGCCATTGTAGTTGTTTTTTCATAAAAACCTCTTTTGATAGAATCTGGTAAGATAGACAATCTCTCTGATTCTTTATCTGCAAGGATACAGAACAAATAATCCATATTGTTCTTTTCAAGAAATTTATCGACAATTTCCTCTTTCTTATTACTCATGTATGTTTTACTCCATTTTAGTTTTTTTATACATGCCAATTATTTTAACAAGTATAATTTGTCAAGAACTTTCTAAAATTCTATATTATGATGTCATTTAAACTATTTTTTTTATCCACCAAACAGTTTCGTCATCATTAATTTTATATAAAACCTAATGCTATTTGCAAAATATATGTTGACTAAAACCCTAATTTATTTTTATTGGTCATTTTATTAGGCTCAACATTAAGTTTGCGTTGGTGAAATCATTGTTAGAGCTTGAACACTATATGAAACGATGTGTTTACATATTATGACAATAACTATTTTGTAGTTATAGATAAAAACTGAGATTTGTATATAGAAAAAATAAAAAAAGAGGAATTTTTTTATGAAAAAAAATTGGATTATATTTTTATTAATATTTCTGACCATTTCAATTTATTTTATATCCTGTGGTTGGAATAAGTCGTTAGGACCACGAGATTCAAAACCCACTTCAGGGATGATAATAAACTGGAAAATAGAAAACAACCAACTCTCTGTGGCCACGAGAGACTCTACATATATTCAGATTTACTATAATAATCGGACAAATAATAACGAAGCATATAGAGGCTGGACAGGTGGTAATGCAGTCATAAATCATATTTATTATTTACCTGTTGATTATCAAGAAATAAGCATCTATGAAATGAAATTATCAGTATTTGATAAAAACGATAAAGGTGTGTTTCAAGATACTACCTTTACATTTACTTCAACTTCCCTCTCATATCCACATTTAAAGGTTCATTTTATCAATGTTCAGCAAGGGGATGCCATCTTGATACAAAGTCCGGATGATAAAAACATGATGATAGATGGAGGATATGGTCGCAGAGGCACCAGAGATTGGCAGGGCGGCGGTGTTCCTATAGCATTAAATTATTTAGAAAACATGAATATAACGCACCTCGATTTTATTGTTGAAACGCATAGGCATCTTGACCATTGGGGTGGTTTACAAGACATACTAGATAGTGCAATAACATCGGGACCTTATATTTCTCCTAATCAAACTCACGGCTATCAATCCGGAAGTAGAATGATGCTCGGTAATGAAGTTCGTTTGGATTTTTTTAATATTGGTTTTCCACCTAGCTATCATGGAAACAACATAAATAACACAAGTATAGTCTTAAAAACTACTTATGGTGATGTTAATTTCTTGTTCACTGGCGATATTTACGGAGATGTTCAAGACTGGATGATCAATGAAGGTTTTGATTTGTCTATAAATGTTTTAAAGGTACCTCATCATGGAGCGTCATCTAACAATTCATCAGATAGAATTTTTCTGGATGCAACCCTAAATCAATTTGCAAAAATAGCAATTTTGTCTTTTGGTCTGAACAATACTTACAACCATCCGAGAATATTAAATAGATTCAACAATTTTTATACTTATGGAACCAATAAAGCAAGCGAAATACCAACCGGAAATCATAATTATTTTGATGATTCTGGGCATATAGTAGTATATAGTGATGGAAAAATGCTTTTTGTAAGGACTGAAAGGTAAGTGATAAGGGAGAAATAAGTTGCTAATACTTATAGGACTTTTGTTTTTATTTCTTTTATTAAATTTTTTTGATGCTAAAACCACCTATTTTGTGGTGACAAATTGTGGTTATCATGGAGAAAGAAATCCTTTTGCCAGAAAGCTCATAAAGAGATATGGAGCTTTAAAGGGTATTTTATTGTTAAAATCTATAATAATAATAATATTACCCTTAATGATATGGTCATACATAGAATCTTCAGTTGTGATGACAAATTGTTTAATAATAATAAATCTATTTTATTTTTATGTTGTAATTCAGAATTACATTATCTGTAAAAAAATAAAAAAATTAGGAATAAATAAAGATGAAAAGAGCATTGATTAGTGTTTCTGATAAAAAAGGTATCGTAGATTTTGCTAAAAGAATTTCGGATTTTGGATATGAAATAATCTCTACGGGTGGAACCCTCGAGGTCCTTTTAAAGAATAACATAAAGGCATCAGCTGTATCTGATATAACTGGATTTCCAGAAATTTTGGAAGGAAGAGTAAAGACACTTCATCCCAAAATACATGGTGGTTTGTTGTTTTTAAGAGAAAATGAAGAACATTTAAGGCAAATTAATGAACATTTTATCATTGGAATTGACTTACTTGTAGTAAATCTTTATCCTTTTGAGGAAACAGTTCGAAAGCATATTCTTGATATTCAAGAAAAAAAATCAAACCATCACCTCCTTGATTCAGAATATTCTGAAGAAATTATCGAAAATATAGATATAGGTGGACCGGCAATGCTAAGAGCTGGAGCCAAAAATTTTAAAGCCGTTACTGTCTTAATTGATCCAGCTGATTATGATTGTATTTTAAACGAGCTAGAAAAAAAAGGAACTACATCTGTAGAGACACGATTGAGACTTGCTGCTAAAGTATTTGAGCATATATCTCGATATGATTACTTAATTAATAGCTATTTAACCAGCTCTTATTCGCAAGTTTGCGAAGTTCCTTTTTTTCCCTTTGAATATTTTCATTTTCCTACAAAATTACGATATGGTGAAAATCCCCATCAGAAAGCTACATATTTTCAAAAAAGTATAACAACAACTTTGGAAATAAATGAACAAGATATAATATCTCAAATACATGGTAAAGAGCTATCATACAACAATTATCTCGATATTGATGCTGCTCTGAAGACAATAATAAAATTCTCTGAACCAACAGTGGCAATATTTAAACATACAAACCCTTCTGGAATAGCTTCAGATCCAGAAATAACTATAGCCTATCAAAAAGCCTTTGCTACTGATACTGTTTCACCTTTTGGCGGAATAATTGTCACAAATGAGAAAATTCATCTTGATTTTGTGGAAGCTATTGATAAAGTTTTTACTGAAATTGTCATCGCTCCTGATTTTTCAGAAGAAGCTCTATTAAAACTAAAGAAAAAGAAAGATAGAAGATTAATTATTTATCATCGAGATTTGCTTAATAAAATGAAAAACCACCTACAAATTCAACCATGTTTAGATGGCTATCTTGCTCAAATGCCAGATTTAGTAGAAGATAATGTAGAAGAATGGACTTTTCCCACAGATCAAAAACCTTCAAATAATGAGCTTGATGAACTCAAATTCGCTTGGCAAGTAGTCAAAATGCTTAAATCAAATGCAATATGTTTTACAAAAAACAAACAAACCCTTGGATTAGGGATAGGTCAGACTAGTCGAATTAGTTCTTTGAATATAGCGGTAGAATCTGCAAAAAGAGCCAATCTTGATTTAACTAATTCTGTGTGTGCCTCTGATGGTTTTTTCCCATTTAAGGATTCAATCGAAAGGTTATCCGAAATAGGAGTGAAACTAGTCATCCAACCGGGTGGTTCAAAGGCCGATCTAGAAGTGATTCAGGCATGCAATAAGCTAAAGATAGCGATGGTATTAACAGGTCGAAGACATTTTAGACATTAGATAAGCACTTCCTTGATGAAATTAGGTTCGATATTTCGTTTTTTGTAAACCTTACCGATATTTTTGATTATATAAGAAAATCTTTATAATCAATCACAAGTTTCGTTAAATATCAACAAGGTTGGTCTTGTTGCACCTGCCCTGATTTGAGTATGAGGTTTTATTAAGATATATCTGTTTTCAAATTGTTGGAAAAAATTTGTATCATCCATCAAAGCTTTATCAGAAAATCCATTGAGGATAATCAAAGAGAAAGGTATCGATTCGCTGCCGGTTAATGCAACTCCAATATCTTTATTTAAGAACTGCTTTAGACATGAATAAGTTATTGTATTGCATATAAGACCTTTTATACTTTTCTCAGCAAGACTCTGTAGATTTTGATAGTTTTCTATATGAGGAACATATTCTATATCAGATTTCCTAAAAAATCCTCCCACATCTTTTCCAAACCCAATTTTTCCAAATATATCAATTGTTTCTACAGATATAAATATTTCATTATTTTCTGTAATATTCTCCACTAAACCATGACACAATGATAACATTTGATAAGGTTTTTTATCATAACAGATTGTTATTGTTCCTTTAATACTATCAATTTTTTGGATAGTGCCTGTATAAGGAGATAACAAAGTTATATATTCAGGAGATTCTAAAAGGGAGCTTGAAACTTGATTTACTCCTAAAATATCATCTTTATAGACAAAATCACCTTCTTGTTTTTTTAAATAACCTTTTAAGTATTTTTCTTTAATTTTAAGTTTTTTCGCTGCGTCAATCATAACAGGTTTTGTGGGATAATCTTGTATTTCTCTCATTATTATTGATCCTGTTACGCTATTTATCTGTTCTACAAAACCTCTGACTGGTGAATAAGCATATTCATTACCTTTGAAAAGATTTTGATGAGATTTATATCTAAAAATTTTATCTCCCGAAGAAATTTTGTCATCTACTTTGATGAGTATACCTTCTTGAAATTCTTTTTCTGTGAGAGTTTTCCCTATCAAAGTCGATATTAAAACTACATAAATTTTTGGTGGGTCAAATCTGTTTTCTCCCAACAATGTATCCGGTCGAACTATATCTCCATTATTCACAAATATAGACCCTTTATAAGGTAGTGCGAAATGGAGAATATTTTTTTGGGGGAGGTATTTTTGATTTTGGTCAATAGAAACAGGATAAATAAAACCTTTTCCAGCTGTTTTTGAGAAAACACTTTGCTTTTCTATATTTGAAAAGATATATGGTTTTAAAGAATCAATAATAATTTTTGTGTTATTGACCGTATTGTTAGACTTTAGATCCTTTTCTTCTCTATTTCTTGTGTCTATTATCAATGGTAAACCAGCTTGTATATTTAGTTCTGAGATACTTATATTACAATCTTTTGTTGATGATATACAGATTTTTTGAGTAGTTTTTGTGGTATGATAGAAAAATTCATTTGTTTTTATATAAAAATCCTGATCGTCTATATTTATTGTAAGTAAAATCTTGTTTTCTTTAAAAGAGCGAATAAAAGGTCGTAAATAAATTCCTAATTTCTCAAAACAATCGCTATATAAAAGTTGTTCAGCAGTTTTTTCATCTAAACAAGATAACACCCCCAAATGAGGAGAAATAAAGTGTTTATCACGCCACAATTCTGTTATGCCTTCCAATTGCAAGCTTTCTATCATAACATAGAGTGCTTGCTCTTTAGTGGCGTGGCTGATTATGCCTCCTGCACCTATAGCAACCTCAATATCTGATTTATTGAAAATAAAACTCTTGTCATAATGCGGATAATACATGGTTTCTTTCCATTTATCTCGGCTCGGCTTATGCTTTAAAAAATCCAAAAAACCTATTCTCTTAGTCATAAAATGCATTTTAAAATGCTGTTTTAGAGACAGACGAATTCCTTGAATTGCTACTATATGTTCTATAAATTTATCTATATCGTGAGTAGGTTGAAAATCTGGATAAATAATTTTATTTCCTAAATAATTTAGAAAATATTCATAAAAATGTGGTTTATTGATGATAGATGTGGATTGGATAATTATTTTTATCAAATAATCATTTGTTTCTGCCAATATGTTCCCTATGCTATAACTCATTCCGAAATTTGCACTTACAGTTCGGTGATAATTTCCATTCAAATTTGAATATACATCGGTAGTAGCTCCACCAATGTCAAAAGCTATAACCTTTGAATACTTATTCCCTAAAATTTTCAAAGATTTTAATACACCTGATGGAGTAGGTATAATGTCTGTGGAGACAAATTCTTTTACTTTTGAGTATCCCGGCGCCTGCTCCATCACATTGTTCATAAACAATTCATGGATTTTTTCTTTGGTAGGTTCTAAATTTTCATCTATCATTGTAGGTCTTAGATTGGGAACTATATGTAAGTCAAATTTATTCTCAAATATTATTTTTATGAAATCAATGACATCTTTATTACCTGCAAACACGAGAGGAATTTTATGAATAAGCGATTTTTCTTGATTTGACTTAACTTTGTCAGAAAATTTTAAGGTAGGGTTTGCAAGTTTTAGTATTTCAGCTAAACGATATACACTAAATAAAGCACCTCCGTCTATGCCACCACAAAATAAGATTATATCTGGATGAGTTTGATTAAAAACTTCCATTCGTTCTATGCTTGTCTTCCCATCGTCAATAGCAAGAGTATCTAAAATCACTCCTCCAACACCATAAGCAGCTCTCTCGGCAGAAGAAGCTGAATCTGCTTTGGTAAGACCTACGACTAAGATCTGCAACCCGCCTCCAGCACTGCTTGTTGTAAGATAAGTCACATTGTCCAAAAAATCATAAGATGATATTTTGTCCTGATTTATTATCTCAGAGCTTATGTCCATTGAAACTTTTTGTTCAATACTTGATTTTTGATTTTTTTTGATTAGATTTACACTATAAAGCTCTTCAAGACTTCTCAGAGAGTTAAAAATCCCTATCTTTACATCTTCATTAGGTTTTTCTACTGTTGTAAAGGCTGTAGTATAACCAATAAATTTGTAATTGTCATCGACTTTTTTTAATAACATTGCTTTGGTAGTAGTGCTACCAATATCGGTAATAACAATTATATCTTTCATTTAATCTATCCTTTTTTTACTTAACTTTGCCAAAATAAAATTTATCGTTCATAAGTCAATGATTATTTTCCGTAGCAGAAATCTCCGATTTCCAAAAATGATTATTTTCCGTAGCAGAAATCTCCGATTTCCAAAAATGATTATTTTCCGTAGCAGAAATCTCCGATTTCCAAAAATGATTATTTTCCGTAGCAGAAACCTCCGATTTCCAAAAATGATTATTTGCCGTAGCAGAAATCTCCGATTTCCAAAAATGATTATTTTCCGTAGCAGAAATCTCCGATTTCCAAATCCGTATTAGAGAGATATTAATATTTATGTATGTTAACTTTTTTTTTATTGATTTAGTTGACAAAATGACTACATATTTTTTTTTGTCTATCTTTCCAATATTTTAAAGGAAAGATATTGAATATTTTTTGAGTATGGAGTATTTATGTGTGGAATAGTAGGTGTTTACAACCACAATCATGCTGCTATATTGGCTGCGAATGCCATGTTTGCAGAGCAGCATCGTGGGCAGGAGAGCTGTGGAATTGCAGTCAGTGATGGAAAAGTCATAAGACTAAGAAAAAGAATGGGACTTGTTAAAGAGGTTTTTACACCAGAAGAATTAGAAAAACTACACGGACATATAGCTATTGGGCATGTTCGCTATCCGACTAGAGGTACATCAACAGAATTCAATTCTCAACCTCATGTAGTAGAAACTCTCGCTGGTCCTTGTTATAGTCTTGCTAGTAATGGAGATATAGTAAATTATCATGAAATGAGACAAATTCTTGAAGATAAAGGCGTTTATTTCGCATCCTCAAATGACGGTGAATTGATCTTAAAATATATTATCTATAAAGTTGAATACGAACAAATGTCTATTGTAGATGCTATAAAATGCTGTATGAGAGACATAAAAGGTGCTTATTCAACAGTTTTAGCCACAAGATATGAGCTCTATATGTTTCGAGATCCATATGGCTTCAGACCAATGTCTATTGGCAAAACAGAAGACAATAGTTTTGTTGTAGCGTCTGAGACATGTGCCCTTGACATAGTAAAGGCAAAGTTCATCTCTTGTGTAAACCCTGCTGAAATAATTGTTATCAATGACAAAGGTATCAGAAATATTGAAAATGACCCTAATGAATATAGAACCGTTGATTATGCTCAACATTGTATTTTTGAGCATATTTATTTTTCTCGACCTGATAGTTACCAATTTCAAGAAGATGTTTTTTCCGTAAGAGAAAGAATTGGAGTTAAACTAGCTTTGATGGATAATGATTTTATGCCTGATCTTGTAGTTCCAGTGCCAGATTCATCAAATTTTATTGCTTCTGGTTATGCAAACTTTAAAAAAATGCCAGTTACATTTGGTTTGATAAGAAATCACTATAGTGGAAGAACCTTTATCAAATCAGAACAATCCATCCGTGACGAATCAGTAAGTCATAAATTCAATGTTTTACCACATACATTTAAGGATAAAATAGTTGTATTGATAGATGATTCAATGGTTAGAGGAACGACTATCAAAAAAATCATAGCGATAATAAATCAAGCAGGAGCAAAAGAAGTTCATCTTAGATTAGGCTCTCCAAAAGTAAAATATTCCTGTTTTTATGGAATAGACACTCCGAATAAGGATGATTTGATTTCAAATAGACTTACTATTGAACAAATATTAGATGATTTCAAGATTACTTCCATAAAACACATTGATCTGGATAGCCTTCTGAATTGTGTGTGTAAACCTGAGCATTATTGTCATGCTTGTTTTTCAGGAAAATATCCTATTGAGTAGCAGAAATCTCCGATTTCCAAATCCATAGAGGGATAAAATATGATATTATCAAATCATAAAATCGATAAGAACAAACTACTTTCTATTTTTGAAGGTTTTAAAGAAAAAAAAATAGCTGTCATCGGTGATCTGATGATAGACCATTATTTATGGGGACAGGTCGAGAGAATTTCTCCTGAGGCACCTGTCCCTATCGTTGATATTTACAAACAAGATTTCTGTCTTGGTGGTGCAGCAAATGTGGTCAACAATATCATTTCTCTTAAAGCTATGCCTGTAGTTATAGGTTTAATAGGAGATGACAATTATTCTGAAATATTGCTATCTTTGTTTAAAGAAAAAAATATTCGGACAGATTTTATCATCAAAGACAATTCAAGACCCACAACCGTGAAATCAAGGATTTTTGCTTCTGCTCAACAAGTGATGAGATACGATCAAGAGCAAAAAAACGATATATCAGAATGTATTGAGAACTCAATCTTAAAAAATATTGATTCAGCACTTGAAAACGCTGATGCTCTCTTGATAGAAGACTATAATAAGGGGTTATTAACTTCAAAGATCATTCGAAAAGCTATTTATAAAGCAAATGAATTAAAAATCCCTGTAACTGTTGACCCCAAATTCAAAAACTTTTTTGAATATCAATATTGCACTGTATTTAAGCCAAATTTCAATGAATTACAGAAAAATTTAAATATAGAAATATTAGATGATGAAAGCTTAAATGTTGCTGCTTATGAACTTTTTAAAAGGATAAATCCGGATCATCTCATAATCACATTGGGAGAAAAAGGACTAAAGATTTTTGATAAGAATAATAATGTATCTCATATTCCGACATTTGCTAAAGAGGTCTTTGATGTGTCTGGAGCTGGCGATACAGTGATAAGCGTTTTGACACTTTGTTTATCAGTGGGATTAGATATAAAAACTTCTGCTATTATTGCAAATCATGCAGCTGGAGCTGTTTGTGGGAAAAGAGGTATTCATCCTGCTACTGTTAATGATATTCTTTGCACATCCCGAAGGTGATGTGGCTTTTAATAGAAAACGACATTTAACGCCATCTCCCACCCCGAAGGGGTGGGACTTTGACGAGATCCACCCCTTCAGGCTAGGGTAATTTAGTGTATACTATTTTCTATTGAGGTAATTTTGCGAGCTATTCGCATAGCCTCATATCTCTTGAACCGATACCTTCGGTGTGTGTAAGGTATATTTTCATAAAATCATACCTTACGCACACCGAAGGTGTGGGACGTTTAATAGTGAAAGGTCTTTAGATTCTTCGATCCGCTCAGAATCGCTCATTATACTCCATCAACACCAAGAATGAAAACAATTCTTTTTTGTATGATGACAGTATTTTTTCACTATGCGACAATCTCTTTTTAATGCAGGTGTCCATTTTTATGGACACTTATATTAAATCTGTCCATTTTTTTGGACAGAAAATCAACCAGAATCCTATAAAAATATTCATAAATAAATACTCCAAAAAATAATATTATCATTGTAAGAGACTGTAATTACAATAAATAAGGATTATACTATTAAACTACACATCAATTTCACATTATTTGTTAAGTTTGGCACACTTCTTGCTACTTAGTTAAGTATCAAAAAAATAAAAAAAGGTTTTAATTATGAAAAGAAAAAAGACTATTTTAGGAAAATGTAATTACATATTCCTTGTTATTTTGCTATTTAATGCCATAAGTTTATTAGCGCAAGGCACACCAGGACTGTCATTTACTTTGATTGATGATGGAACTGCTTATGAGGTTCGTAAAGGCACAGCCAATGAAGCTCATATAGAAATTCCTGATACTTACGATGGTTTACCGGTCACAAGAATAGCTCGTATGGGGTTTTCTGAGTTTTATACCATGACCTCTATTCACATACCAGATAGTGTGACAATTATTGGAGAGAATGCATTTAGATTGTCTTCTAATTTAACATCTATAAATATTCCTAACAGTGTGACAAGGATAGAGAATTTTGCTTTTACAGGTTGCAGTGGTTTAACCTCAGTCACTTTATCTGAAAACATAACAAGTATTGGACGATGGGGATTCTCAAATTGCGAAAGTTTAACATCAATAATCATTCCCATTGGTGTGACAAGGATTGGTGAAAATGCTTTCGAGTGGTGTACTAATTTGAACAATGTCATTATCCCAGAAAGCGTTACAATCATCGAACGATTAGCATTCAGATATTGCACATCCTTATCTGATATCTCTTTACCAGAAAGCTTGACTTTTATACAACCAGATGTTTTTGCTGGATGTAATAGTTTAACTACTATCACTATCCCAAACAATGTGGCTACTATAATCAGTAATCCTTTTACTTTCTGCTCAAGTCTCGAAACTATATTAGTTTCTCCTGAAAACAATTATTTCAGAGGTGAAGGGAATAGTCTAATTAGGAATTCAGACAATGAATTGATCTCTGGAACAAAGAATAGTGTCATCCCAAATAATGTAACAAGAATAAGTTCTGGGGCCTTCGTTGGTTCCACTAATTTAACTTCTTTAATTGTCCCTAATAGTGTGATAAGCATAGATTCTGGAGCATTCTACAGCTGCACAAATCTATCATATATCTTTATCCCTAGCAGTGTAACAAGTATATACTATGCTGCCTTCAGGGATTGCCCCATTTTAACAATATATGCAGAAGCAGAAAGCCAACCAGAAGGTTGGCAAGAAGGCTGGAATATAGACGATAGACCTGTAATATGGGGTAGTGTCTCTGAATATGATGATTATGTCGTAGCAAGAACAGAATTGATTGGCAACTATCCGAATCCATTTAATCCAGAGACTACGATTAGCTTTTCTGTTGCTAAAGCTGGCAATGTGAATATAAGTATCTACAACATCAAGGGTCAACTTGTAAAATCTTTAGTTAATAATGAATATTCTGCAGGAGAGCATAATGTAATCTGGAATGGTTCAGACAACAATGGTAGAAATGTAGGAAGTGGTGTTTATTTTTATCAAATGCAGACAGATGATGATGTTTTTGTTCGAAGAATGGTGTTGCTGAAATAGGATTTTGGTCCCCTTGAAGCAATCTCCGTGTCACTATCAAAAATCCCGTCGTTGCGAGGTCCCTCATTTTAAACTCCCCCCGAAGCAATCTCCGTGTTACTCCCCCCTGTCACCTTGAACGCAGTGAAAGGTCTTAAAATTCTTAATTCTTAATTCTTAATTCTTAATTCCCCAGCAATCTCCATGTCACTATTCCCCCCGTCCGTCGTTGCGAGGTCACTTCTTGCTATCCCTCTGAAGCAATCTCCGTGTCGCTATTTCCCCAGCCCGTCCTTGCGAGGTTCCTTCTTGCTATTCTCACGAAGCAATCTCCGTGTCACTACCCCTCCACCCGTCATTGCGAGGTTCCTTCTTGCTATTCTCACGAAGCAATCTCCGTGTCCCTACCCCTTCCCGTACTTGCGAGGTTCCTTCTTGCTATTCTCACGAAGCAATCTCCGTGTCACTACCCCTCCACCCGTCCTTGCGAGGTTCCTTCTTGCTATTCTCACGAAGCAATCTCCGTGTCACTACACACTAATCTATAACTTCAATTTTATTGCTCCACCCAACCGTAGTGGCTGAGCTTGCCTCTGTCCATGTTCAAAGGTCTGAGGCAAGCTCAGCCACTACAATCTCTGTGCTCTCTGTGTTTCTCCGTGTTCTCTGTGGTTAAATTTTTGAAATTATAGACAATTCAAGAAAAGTACCTCACAAATAAAGACAGCTAAATAGTTCTAGAAAATACGAAATAAAGTTTGAGATTTGTTATAGATTTTTTATGGTTGACGAAAAAATGCTTGACATTTTTAGTGGTATTAATAATTTGGGAATTGAGGATAAAACATGTATGTATTAAATAAAAATAAGCTATATTGTGGATTATGGATTAAATTGAGTGCTAAGCTTCAGACGATGAATTCCACAAAAGTAAATAGAATGCAATTTTTAAGAAAAGATTTTACAAGCTTTGAGCCAACGTTTGCTAAATTGCTAAATCAAAAAATATGAGGTTTATATGCAGAATTTTTCTTCAGAAACCCACAATCTCGAATATAAAGAATCTTGGCATGACGAACATTTAAAGACTATTTGTGGCTTTGCTAATGCTTCTGGTGGTAGATTGGAAATTGGCAAAAATGACTCTGGCGAAATAGTGGGTTTATCAGACACAAAAAAGTTATTGGAAGATATACCCAATAAAATAAAAAGTGGTATGGCAATGATTGTTGATATTGACTTGCATAAAACTGATAATAAGCAATATATATCTATTTCTATCAGTTCATATCCATTCCCGATAAGCTACAGAGGTGTTTATTATATTCGCTCTGGTAGCACAACACAAGCTTTGACAGGTATTGCTCTTGATGAGTTTATACTCAGAAAACAGGGATTGAGTTGGGACGGAGTCCCAGTTCCGCGTGTAACTCTTGATGATTTTGAAGTGGATTCATTCAAGAGATTTCGCTATAAAGCAATAGCTACAGCTCGGTTGACAAAAGAAGACCTCGACATCACAAATGAGATGCTACTACGAAATCTCCGTCTTTATGAAGGCGACTACTTAAAGAGAGCTGCATTACTCATATTTCACCACGAACCTGAAAACTGGTTTGTAGGTGCATACTTAAAAATTGGTTTTTTTGCCAATAGAGCCGATCTGATTTTTCAGGATGAGGTACATGGACCACTAATCACTCAAGCAGACAAAGCAGAAGACCTCGTTTATTCGAAGTATTTCAAGGGAATTATCAGCTATAAAGGATTACAGAGAATTGAGAATTTTCCAATACCAAGAGCCGCATTTAGAGAAGCTATCTTAAACGCTATAATACATCGTGATTATAGCACTGGAAACCCTATCCATATACATGTTTACCCTGAAGAAATACTTATCTACAATGACGGGCAATTACCAGAAAAATGGACTGCTGAGACTCTCTTTGCACCACATACTTCACAACCACATAATCCCAATATAGCAAGAGCATTCTTCCGCTCTGGACAGATTGAAGCATGGGGACGAGGTATAGAAAATATCGTTAATGCCTGTAAAATGTGGGATAAACCTGTGCCATACTACAACCTTAGAGGCAGAGAAGTGATGGTAGGATTTGAAATTGATGAAAAGTATAGGAAAGGTGAAGGTGTAGAAGCAGAAGTTGAGGGAAATGTCGTAAAGGATATACAGTATAAAAGAGATGTGAGCGAAACTAGCAAGGCTATCTTGAAAATAATATCTCAAAAAACAGATGTGAGCATGAACTCTCTCGGTAGGATATTGGGGCTCACATCAAGGCAAGTGGCAAGATATATAGATAATCTAAAGAATGAAGGTCTAATCGATCGCAAAGGTGCTGATAGAGGAGGGTATTGGGAAATAAAAAAAGACAATACAAATGTCATAGATAATGTCATAGATAATGTCATAGATAGTGTTGCTGAACATGCATATATTTCAAATAGTTACGATGATGTAAGCAATAAAAAGATTCCTGAAAATTACGATATAAATTGCGAAATAAATTACGATGTAAATTGCGAAATAAACAAAACTCAAAAGAAAATTTTAGAATTAATAAAAATCAATCCAAAAATAACAATGGAAAAAATCTCTGTCGAAATAGGTATCTCGTTCTCTGCAATAGATAAAAGTGTAAGACTTTTAAAGAAAGCTGGCATCTTGGCACGAATAGGTTCGAATAAAAACGGATATTGGCTTATAAAGAAAGAATGGAGTTAAACAATATGAGCATTATTGAATTGAAAGAACTTGCACCCAATAGATGGAAAGCTTTATATGAAGGAAATTATGGCACATATACTATCAGAATGACTTATGATGGTGTGAATGCTTCTGATTATTCATGTAGTTGTCCAAGCGATTATTATCCCTGCAAACACATAGCTATGATTGAAAAAGCGATTAAGAGACGATTGACCACCGCAGCGTCAAAGAATACATCAGATGATACGGATGTAAAGAAAATGCTGAAAAAAGCCACTCATAGTGAATTATGTAAATTTATTCTTGATCAAATAGAAAAGATTAGAGGATTAAATGATGCGGTGTATAAAGAATTTGCCCACAAGATTCAAATAGAGATAGAACAACCTCAGGCTTTAAAAAATCAAAATGATACAAATAAATATGTCTCTATACTGCAAAATGGTTTTCAAAAAGCCATTCGAAACTGCCAGCTACATTGTAGTCGTGATGAATACTATTATGCAGATGATGAAATCGACATAGACATATTAGATGTATTGTTTTATAAAGCTCGTGACTATATCAAAGTGAAAAATAACACTGAGGCGATTTTGATCCTTAAAACCTGCATAGAGGAGTTTGCCACATTTTTAGAAAAGCAAAAAGGTGATATTTACCTTAGTATAAACGATTATTTCTTTTCAGAGCCTTTTGTGATATTCGAAGAGATATTACCCTCCTTGACTGAGAATGAACAAAATAACCTACTTGAGTTTTGTAAAACTGAAATACTGAAGCCAAAATACAAAGCGGATTCTTTGATTGGTTATTTCAATGATTTATTGATGGAATTGTCACTTTTGCTCCAAGTTGATGACTTCCTACCTATTCAGGATGTTCTTTTGCAAAGAATTTCAGACAAAGACCTTTATCAAATACGATTTCTCTTAGAAAAAAAGATAGACTTCCTTCAAATGAAAGGCTATAATGATAAAGTCTGGGAGGTGATAAAGGAAAACTTGCAGATAGATACCTTTAGAGAAAAGTTGGTAAGAAAATTAATAGATGAAAGTCTTTTTTCTGAGGCAAAAAAGCTTTTAGATGAGATAAAACCTAACCAATGGGGAAATGTGCCTGTTTACTTCGATAATTTGAGACTTGAAATAGCACAAAAAGAAAACGATATTACTCAGATCCGCAAAATTACCTTAAGTTTTCTAAAGAATAAATTTGCGAATAAATACTATCAAATTTACAAAGCTACTTTTTCTACAGATGAGTGGAAACAAGCAATGGAAAAACTTATATCAAGCTATGAAAAAAATAATAACTCACATTATCCCAGCCACGCCATAGCTGATGTTTTGGCTTCTGAAGGTTTGAAAATCAGACTGATGGAATACATAGAAAAATATATGTCATATCGTCTCATTATGAATTATTATGACAAGTTCTGTGATGAATATCCTGAAAGAACATTAGCAATTTTTCGCTTTGTAATTGAAAAATATACTGAGCAAAATGTAGGGGAACAATTCTATAGAAATATAGTAGATGCTTTTAAAGTAATGAAATCAATCAAAGGTGGAAAAAGTATGGTAGAAGAACTAAAACAGAAATTCCAAGTACTTTACAAAAGGCGAACAAAGATGCTGGAGATGATAGCCAAATGTTAAAAACAAAAAAGGCAAAGATATTGAACTCCCAATGTTTGCACTTATAACGAACATTTTAATGATAAGTCATAATTTAGAAAAAAGGAGAATAAAATGCATATAGCTGATATAAAAATACGAAACTTTCGTAAACTAAAAGAATTTGGTTTGCAGAACACGAAATTGAAGTTATTAACTAATTTTCTAGTTGTTAAAAAGTTAGTTTTTTTTCATTTTCCTTTAACTTTCCCTGCAATTTTTCTCTTGACATAAATGAGCATTTTTATTTTATTGTATCATGGGTAATAGTGTAAAAAAAAACAAGAGGGTATAGATAGCAATGTCATTTTATAAGATAATTAATAAATATCGTGAAATAGCCGAATCGAACGCTGACTTAGGAAGTCGCTTTGAGATTTTAATGCAAGCATATTTGCGAACTGACCCTAAATATATAGATATATTTGTCAATGTATGGTTGTGGAAAGATTTCTTTGCAAAGGACGACCTCGGTGGGCATGATACAGGAATAGACTTGGTTGCAGAAACAGTGGATGGTGATTTTTGGGCTATTCAATGCAAATGTTTACAAGAGGATACTTATATTGACAAGCCTGCTGTAGACACCTTTCTTTCTACATCAAGTAGGACATTTACTGATAAAAATCAAAATACTGTCGGCTTTAGTAATAGACTTTGGATTTCTACATCAAACAACTGGTCTTCTAATGCTAAAGAAGCTCTAAAAAATCAAATCCCACCTGTATCAAGTATCAATCAATACGATTTAATAAATGCTCCAGTCGATTGGGAACTACTTGATAAAGCTATTTCTGGTGAAAATGCAAGAATACCAAGAAAAACTCTGTTTCCTCACCAAGAGGATGCTCTAAAAGAGACTTTAGCTCACTTTGAAAAATATGACAGAGGTAAGCTAATCATGGCTTGTGGAACAGGAAAAACTTTTACTTCTCTGAGAATTGCAGAGGAAATGATAAAGCATAACTCAAATTGTACCTCGAACTTTCCAGTTCGAGAAGGTATAAATGATTCTTCAACTGGAAAGTTGACGCTACCAAGTAACTCGAACTTTCCAGTTCGAGAAGGTATAAATGATTCGTCAACTGGAAAGCTGACGCTACCAAGTAACTCGAACTTTCCAGTTCGAGAAGATATAAATGATTCGTCAACTGGAAAGTTGACGCTACCAAGTAACTCGAACTTTCCAGTTCGAGAAGGTATAAATGATTCTTCAACTGGAAAGTTGACGCTACATGATGGTCTAATCTTATTCCTAGTGCCTTCTATCGCTTTGCTTGGACAGACACTAAATGAATGGTATGCAGATACTACTTGTAATATTAACGCTGTGTGTATATGCTCTGATGAAAAAGCATCTAATCTAAAGAGAAAATCTGAGGATAGTTCCTCACTCTCTATTGTAGATTTACCATTACCTGCCAGCACGGATGTTCTGACTATACTTGACCAATTTCATAGATTAAAGAATAAAAAAGGATTAAAGGTAGTATTTTCTACTTATCAGTCTATTGAAAAGATTTCAGAGGCACAAAAAGAGCTGGCAAATATACTTCCACAGTTTTCTCAATTTGACTTAATTATCTGTGACGAGGCTCATCGCACCACTGGTATTACCTTATTAGACAAAGACGAATCAGCCTTTGTAAAGGTTCATGACAATGACTTTTTGAATGCTAAAAAGCGATTATATATGACAGCCACACCTCGTATATACAGTCCTGATGCCAAGTCAAAAGCTGCTCAAGCTGATGCCTTGCTATGTAGCATGGACGATGAGATTTTATACGGAGAAGAGATTTATCGGATAGGATTTGGGCAAGCAGTAGCTAAAGGCTTGTTGTCAGATTATAAAGTCTTGATACTTACACTCAATGAAAATGATGTTACTCCAGAGATTCAAAAAGCCTTATCAAAAGACACAAAAGAAATTGATATGGACGATGTTCCAAAACTTATCGGCTGTATAAATGCCTTGTCAAAACAAATCATCGGTGATAATGGCACTATAAAAACCACAGACCCAGAGCCGATGCGAAGAGCTGTAGCTTTTTGTAAAAAAATCACACATAGTAAAGAAATAACAGGGGTTTTTAACGCTGCCTCAGATGAGTATGTGAAAACATTGCCCTCTGAAATAAAAGATAATATTGTTCAAATAAAAGCAGAGCATATAGACGGAACAATGGACTCAAATAAAAGAAGTGACTTTATGAGATGGCTAAAGGCAGACACAGAAGAAAACGAATGCCGAATCTTATCCAATGTCCGCTGTCTTTGTGAAGGTGTAGATGTGCCATCGCTGGATGCTGTTATGTTCCTTTCTGCCAAAAATTCACAAATAGATGTGGTGCAGTCTGTAGGCAGGGTAATGAGAAAATCACAAAATAAAAAATACGGATATATTATCATACCAATCGTTGTTCCCACAGATATTGAGCCTGAAAAAGCACTCGATGACAATGAAAGATACAAGGTGGTATGGACTGTTCTTAACGCTTTAAGGGCTCATGACGATAGATTTGATGCTGTAGTAGAGTTCAACAAAAAAATGCCTGACAATATTATGGTCGTAAAACCAGATCCAGGTAGCGAAACCAGCACTCCAAACGATAGTGTTAAAGAAGGTCCTGATGTAGAAAGTATTGTAGCAGAACAGCTAAAATTTAAGTTTGCTGGATTGCAAAAAGTTTTATATGCCCGTATGGTAGAAAGAGTAGGAAATAGAAGATACCTTGAGCAATGGGCAAAAAAGGTTGTTGATATTGCTAATATGCAGAGAGACAGACTCACTGCTCTTGTAAAAATTGGTGAATATAAAGCTGCTTTTGAGGAGTTTGTATTAGGACTTCAAAAAAACATTAACCCCAGTATTTCAGAGAGCGATGCTATAGAAATGCTTTCACAACATATCATTACCAAGCCAATATTTGAGGCTCTATTTGAAGACTATTCTTTTGTCCGAAACAACCCCATCTCTATCTCTATGCAAAATATGATTGACCTGCTCACAAAAGCAGGTTTCGAAACTGATATAAAGGTAATGCAACACTTTTATTTTGAAGTCCAACTTAGCCTTTCATCCGTAAATACTGCCAGTGGAAAACAAAATCTCATCTCGCAATTATATGAGAAATTCTTCAAAATAGCTTTTCCTAAAATGGTAGAAAAGCTCGGCATTGTTTATACACCCGTTGAGGTTGTTGACTTTATCATTCATTCTGTAAACGATGTTTTAAAACAAGAATTTGGTCGGTCACTCAGCGATAAAAATGTCAATATACTTGATCCATTTACTGGCACAGGGACATTTATAACTCGCTTGATACAGAGTGGACTGATAGATAAGAAAGACCTGATACATAAATATCAACATGAAATTTTTGCAAATGAAATCGTCTTGTTGGCATATTATATTGCGGCTGTGAATATTGAAAATACTTTCCATGATGCTATGGGTACTGATAATTATTATCCATTTGAAGGTATATGTCTCACAGATACCTTCCAACTTGGAGAGTATGATGAAAAAGACCCTGCTCATATCTTCTTTTCAGAGATATTTCCTCAAAATACTGAACGTGTAAAAAAACAAAAAAGCACAGATATTACGGTTATAATTGGGAATCCACCATATTCAATAGGTCAAAGGTCTGCAAATGATAACTCTCAAAATCAATCATATCCTTCGCTTGATAGTAAAATAGCAATGACTTATGCAAAAGCGTCTAGTGCTAGTTTAAAAAACGCATTATATGATTCATATATAAAGGCATTTCGCTGGAGTACAGATAGACTGGGTGATAATAATGGTATCATAGCATTCGTTAGTAATGGTGGTTGGCTTGATGGAAATAGTACTGATGGTTTCAGAAAATGTCTTTTAGAAGAGTTCACTACAATCTATGTATTTAATTTACGTGGAAATCAGAGAACAAGTGGTGAATTAAGTCGCAGAGAAGGTGGAAAAATATTTGGTAGTGGTAGTCGTGCTCCTATAACTATAACACTTCTTGTTCGTAGCGGTTATTTCCAATCGTCTATGCAAAACAAAGCTAAAATTCTTTACTATGATATCGGTGATTACCATACCCGAGAACAAAAATTAAGAATTATTAAAAATTTCAACACTATCAATAGTATCAACTGGACAGAATTAACTCCAAACGAACATGGAGACTGGTTAAATCTACGAAATGATGAGTTTTCTGCTATGATACCACTTGAGCCAGAAAAGAAATTTGATTTAAAAACAAAAAGTTTTTTTAACTTAAATATTGTTGCCGTTGCTACAGGTAGGGATGCTTGGGTTTTAAATTATTCAAAGCATAGCTTATTAAATAACATGCAAGGACAGATATACTTTTATAACAAACAAAGCGTTGATTTCAAAGAAAACAAAAAAAACAATCAAAATCTTACAGTAGAAGATTTTATTGAAACAGACACAACAAAAATTAGTTGGACACGTGCATTACGGAGGGATGTATACAATGGAGTTATGCATAGTTTTAATGATAAATACGCAACCATTGGAATGCATCGTCCGTTCACAAAATTATGGTTGTATTACCATAAGTCTTTTATCGAAAGCCCAAGCTTATGGAATCATCTTTTTCCCACAAAAATACACACGAATTTAGTGATATGTGTACCGAATGCAGGTAACAACAAAGACTTCACTCCATTTATCACAGACAGTATTGTTGAATACCAATTAGTATTTGCTTGCCAATGCTTCCCCCTACACTACTACCAAGAAAAAACATCCGGTCAACTAACATTAAAAGAATTAGAAAATGAAAACAATTACATCCGCCATGAAGCCATTAGCGATTTCATTTTTAATAGAGCGAAGCAACAGTATGGAAAAAGCGTTACCAGAGAAGACATCTTTTATTATGTTTACGGATTTTTACATAGTCCAGAATACAGAACCATCTTTGCCAATGATTTGAAAAAAATGTTACCAAGACTACCGCTACTTGACAATGTGAGCGATTTCTGGATATTCAGTAAAGCGGGACGAAAACTTGCTGACCTGCATTTGAATTATGAAAATATACCACACCATCCCGATGTGCAAACAATATATGAACCTTCATCTCTTACTGACACCTTTAAATTACTTTCTGCTGAGGAAAAGAAATTCATTGAGTATAAAGTAGAAAAAATGAAGTTCCTAAATAAAGAGGATAAAACCAGAATAATTTATAACAATCAAATAAGCCTCGAAAATATCCCACTAAAGGCTTATGAATACATAGTGAATGGTAAATCTGCAATCGAATGGATAATGGAACGATATCAAATCACCACTCACAAAGAAAGTGGTATTACAAACGACCCAAATGATTGGGCAAAAGAAAATGACAATCCACGCTATATACTTGATTTATTGCATAGTGTGATAAATTTGAGTGTGCAGACGGTGGACATAGTAAAAAGTTTGCCGAAAATTAATTTTGAAAAAGGAGAAGTTACTAATGAATAAAGTAGAGCAAAAAAACGATAATGAGTTTATACCTAAAGTCTTTATCTCATATTCATGGACATGTCAGAAAAGGGTAATTGAGCTTGCTGAACGATTAGTTGATAACGGAATTGATGTGAAGATTGATATATGGGATTTAGAACCAGGGCAGGATGTAAATCATTTTATAGAACAAAGCGTAGCCGATCCAACTATAAACTATGTAATGCAATATTCATTGTCATGGCTTGTTTTGTTTGGTGACTTACCGGTAGTTTTTCCAAGCACGCTTAAATCTCCTAATTTGCAGAGTTCCTCTACCTGCTGTTTGGTGCTGTAGTGGTTTTGTAAAATCAACAAATGGTCATCTCCATCGTGATGCACATAATACTATTCCTCGTTTTAAATGCACCCATATTCGTAGGGAACTGATTTATCTGTTCCGTATATAATCTGTGTAACACCATATTGTGCTACG
>WRLO01000004.1 GCA_009777575.1 Candidatus Cloacimonadota bacterium | reverse complement strand
GTAATTTGTAAATAAATTCGGCTTTGAAGGCATATTATCTTTTTTGAACATTAAGTGCTCCCAATTGTGGATTTTATATTATAACTAATTATAATATATAACTATTAAACATATTAAATGTTACAAAAAAAAAAAAAATAGTGTGTGAATAGATAATGTTTTCGGTTAACATTTATTCTTATTGTAGTGGCATACTCCGATTACTTATATACCCATCTGTAATCCTCGCTATAAATATTCAAGCAGAAATGCTATATTGAAAACAATCGGAGTGGTGATTGACTTTCGGGAGTGAGGTCAAATATGGGTTCTCAGACTGCGGTCATATATGATCCTTCTCTAAAATGTCCAATTTCGTAAATATTTGTCATTCTTCACTTCGTTCAGAATAACAAAGAGATTCTTCACTTCCTTCAGAATGACAAAGAAAACCTGTTATACGACAGTCTCATTTAAGACAAAAAAATATATCTTTAACCCCTATTTTAAATAATAGTTGACAAAAAAGAGTAGTTATATTTTTTTTGACTGATGATAATAAAAATTTGAGGTCACTTTATGAGAAAAAAGAGAAAGGCTACTACCTTCCACGAAAATTTTCCAGATTATAAAAAAAACATAAAGTTTACCTTGGGTTTGCCTCTATGGGATTTTACTCAGATGTAGAACAAGAATGCAAAGCTAAGGGCATCGCCGTTATAAAACAAGTAGGCGAGACTTATGTGATTTTTGATGAACATCTAAAGGTTTATTAATAGTAGGAGACGGATTTATGAGGCTTTTACTGCAATTTTTAAGTGGAAATCGCGTAGTGGCGTATTGAATACGCCTAATAATTCGTTAGTATACGAGTCAAAAAATGGGCGTATTCAATACGCCACTACAAAAATGGGTATTCGGACAGCGCTTAATTATCCGCCCACTATAAAAAGGTTTTAATTGGAGCTATATGAAAAATATTTTATTTATATTACTGTTTTTAGGAGCTATCAGTCTTTTTGCTCAAAGGGTAGACTTAAATACTGCAAGCCTTTCAGAGCTTCAGAGTCTGCCTATCACAGATGAGCAAGCTCGAGCAATCTATGATTATAGAATGTTTATAGCCTTTTTCGAGAGTATTTTTGATTTAAGAAACATCCCCGAAATTGACCAGCAAACCCTTTTGAGATTGAGACCTTTAGTTACTGTTTATCACTTTACTGATCTTGATGAAACAGAACAAAGAAGGGAAGAAATTGATTATCTACTTGAAAGAATGGGCTCACAAGAAGGTGTTCAGGAAGGTTTTTCAGATATTTGGGAAGATTTTCTCATGACCCCACGCAACATCAATGAAATGCATTTTACAGATATTTTAAACATGCCCAATGTTTCTCCGATTGATGCTGCCGCTATTAGAAGAAGAGTTCTCGAAGGCGATAGAATAACAGATTATAGAAATCTCCGTGCTACTACAGGATTGTCTTTTTATGGCGCTTCAAACCTTAGACATTATATTTATTATAACGAGCCTCCAGAAAGGCAAAACCTCTTTATAAACTATCAATTTCGCTACGAATTATATCCTTTTGACGAAGATACCCGCAATATGCTAAGGGAAATAGTCCAAAACCGCAATGGTGGAGTTCGAGATGTGCAGCATTCTTACTGGGGTTATTTTGACCTTGATTCTGCTAGTCCAGCTTTTACGAACAAGATCAGAGTTAGATATAGCAATAATTATAAAGCAGGTATTATCTTATTCAATCAAACTGGTGAAAACTTTTTTACAGACAATAGCATATCCCAAAATCTTGAAGATGCTAAATATTTCGCCTCTTATGAAGGTAAATTCAATCTTTGGGGTAGAAATGATATAAAGGTCATTGCTGGTAATTATAGGGTCACTTATGGCGAAGGACTAGTCATTGAAAACACCGATTATTACGGTGCACGCCAGACTGGGCATGGTTTTTCCAAGAGAATCTTAGGGATTACTGAAGATTTATCCAGAACCCAACAATTTGCCCTCAGGGGTATAGCTACTGAACTGCGAAGAGAGCATTTTAGTGCAGCTTTGTGGTATTCACGAGACATGAAAGATGCTCTTGTTTATAATTTAAACAATGACGATGTTATTGACGAAAGGGATAAAAAAGACGGTAAATATCATGTTTTTTCTCATGTCATTTCCAGTCTCAGATTTAACAATGACGACCTTAACGAAGCAGAAGCATTTTTCAACTCTGTTTTGAGAGAAAATATGGGTTTAGGAGTTCGAAAAAATATTCTCGATGAGACTATGCTTGGCGGTAGGTTGGAATTTAGTCCCTTTGTTGGCACACAGCTTGGCTTTACAGCTACTCAGACTTTATACAACAATGCCCATTTTGTTGTTCCTTCTGATTTCAATGATTTGAGATGGCTCTTGATACGCGATGAAGCTGAATGGAATAAATGGAGACCCGCTGATAGTCAACTTGCTGGACTTTATTCTACTCTCACAGATGCTTATGAACGAAATTATCGCACTGTCGTTGGTATAGACTGGCGAACAGTGATTGGTAACACCTCTTTTCAAGGCGAATACGCTGAACTCAATGTCAATGGCACGATAGGCAAAATAGGCGATGACCCTTCCGCTATCGTTATGAGCACCTATACTCAATTTGAAAATCTACATTTTATCGCTCTTTTTAGAGATTACGATGTAAATTTTGACAATCCTTATAATAGAGCGTTTAGCGAACATCGGAAAATGACTGGAACTATTCTCGATAGAAATCTACATATTCTCGAAAATCAATTGATGTATGACCTTTATCAAAATAATGCTGAACCGCAAGCAGAAAAAGGGTTTTATTTTGAAACAAGGTATAGAATCAGTCAAAAATGGACGCTAAACAGAACTTATATTGATATTTTTGAAAGAAAAGCTGATGGGCGAAGAACGGTTCGTTTTCAAGGTGATGTTGACTATAGACCTGTTCACCAACTCAGTCTACGCGGCGTTTACAAACACCAGATCAATAGATACGATGATTTTGCGGATAGGTCTGTCTCTAAAACTTCTGAATATCGTGGTATTGTAACCATATTTCTCTCCAACAGAGATAGGTTGCAGGTTGAATATCGCTATACTCAGGTTGAATCTCCTCCTTATCCTTATTTGACCAACCCTGCTTTACCTATCAATGTAAATCCACTCGCACAAGGGCAGGTTCTCATGCATGGCGACTTTATCAGACTTGACTGGACACACAATCTCAATGAAAGGCTGCGGTTTAGAAACGCTATCGCATACTGGAAAGGAAATAGTCTTTCACATTGGGATTGGGAAGATACAGAAATTGATTTTTTAGGTGATCAGGGTATCAAATACTGGTTCGTAATACAGAACAGACTTGCCAATAATGTATTCGTTTCTTTGAAATATAGAGTGAAATATTATCAGGAAAGAGAGCTTTTCTTTAGAACTTGGACAAATGTCGAGCTGCCTACTGATGCATATTTCAGAAATGTAGAAAATATAGAAAACTCAGTCAGATTACAAGTGGACTGGAGATTTTAATCGGAGGATTAACTATGAAAAAATCGTTAATTAAAAAAGAATTATTTTTATTACTATTTCTTAACTTTTTATTGCTTACAAATGCCTTTGCTTATTCGGTTTATGACCTTTTTTATGGCACTGAAATTCGACATCATGATGCGAGGGTTTCAGCTTTAGGTGGCTCTGGTGTCGCTGCTGGATTTACCCTCATGGATAGCAATTTAAATCCAGCAAATTTGTATTTTCTTGAACAAAAATTAGGTGCTAATTTTAATTATTCGCTTATCAAAGATTCTGAAAGTAGAGCTTTACCTATGTGGAATTTCTTTGATAGTTTTGTGGGACATAGCACTTATGCGAGAAATGAAAATTTTTACAATGAATTTTCCTTAGGTGCTTTTTATTCACTTCCTCTAAATGATTCAAAACTTACTTTTGCCCTTGTGATGAGACCCGTTGTGAATTTTGCGGCTGATTATCGCGAGGAAGTTCGCAATGATAACGATTCTAACAATGATAATTACCCGCCTATTATTGCAATGAATTTTATCGAATCTGAAGGGTTGCTCTATAGCTATAATTTACTCTTGAATTGGGGTATTCCTTTTGGAGAGACCAATATTTCCGTAGGTGCCGAAATTTCATACTATAATGGTGATTATAGACAAGAGGAAAGAATAATATGGACAGATACTGCTCGTGATTTGTCATCTGTGATTTTGAACGATTATTACGATATCAATTCTGATGCATGGGATGGTTTTGGTGTAAAATTTGGTTTAGCTTCTCAAGTTACTCCTCGTATTAGATTGGGGGCTACATTTTCACCGAAAATTACCTTGGGTGAGGTTTTTATAGCTACACCAGCATCAGATTCACAAGATATAGGGAACGAATTTGTCCGTTCCGATTCAGAAGTAAGAGAACCGGGTCCACATAAAAAAGACTACATCATCCCCTCAAAATTTAGATTTGGCTTTTTATTTAAACCTCGAAATCCTTTCAAAACACATTTCCACGCTGATATAGAAATGATTAATTTTAGTGAAATGAATAATGCTTTTGAAGATGGTTATGCTTTTTATGTTGGCATGGAGCATTATATCGGTCGAGCTATACCTTTCAGACTTGGTTTCAGTCACCAAACTGCAAGACAAGACAAGGCTATATCATTGCCTACTATATCTATAGGAACAGGTTTTGGCATTTTAGATAATCTTCATCTTGATCTTTCTGCAGAATATGGCAAAAGAGAATATGTAGATTTGGACTTATTTCCTGATAGTTTCTACAACAAAGATGGTTTGTGGAACTATATCAGACCAGCCGATAGAGATTGGGAAAATCCTGATAAGGTCACAGAGTCTTTCTTGAAATTTTTTACATCATTGACTTATTATTGGTGATTAATATGATGGTTAAGGTAGAAAAAAACATGAAATTCTTTTTTTTATTGTTGATAACCCTTATTTTACCCACCGCGACATTTGCTTATCAATCTAATACAGACGAACTTATCCTCGATATTTTCCTCACAAATGATATGCACGGAGGTATAGATAGGATAGGTGCGACATTTATGAACCCTGCTTTCCCACCATCATTAGGCGGTGGTGCTTCTATGGCTACTTATGTAAATTATATTAGACAGCTTTCAGATGATGTCAAAAGAGCAAATTTACTAGTCGACACTGGAGATTTCTTTATGGGGAGACCGATAGGAACTCTCACAGAAGGCGAAGCTATTGTTGAGTTTATGAATTTGATAGGCTATGATTTACTCGTTTTAGGAAATCATGAATACGACCTTGGCGAAGAAAAACTCATAAATCTCCTGAAACTCGCAAATTTCCCAGTCCTGGCTGCCAATGCTATCAGAAAAGGAACTGAAGATATTGTCGATTATTCCCAACCTTACATCATCATTGAAAAGATGGGTATAAAAATAGGAATAGTAGGTGTCATCACTTCTGATGCTGCTTTGATGAGCTTTGCACAACATATTGAGGGTATTGAATTTCTTAGCGAAAAAGATGTTTTGGAATATTATGTGAATTACCTCAGAAATGAAGAAAAAGTCGATATACTTATAGCTGCGATCCATGCTGGTGTTCCTTTTGACCCGCATAGTGCCTTTCAAAGTAGATATGCTACCCCAGAAAGAGAACAGCCTCCTCGCGTTTGGGGATACGATGCCATGGACCTTGCCCATCTAATCCCCGGCATCGATGTGATTTTAGCTGGTCATATCCATGTCGGGATGAATAGACCTTGGTTTGACCCGATTAATCATACTTTAGTTGTTCAAGGATATGCAAATTTATCAAATATTCTACACTTAATACTTAAGATAGACCCAGAAACTAAGACTATTTCTGGTTTTGATACACCAGCGGAAAACAGTGTTTTATTAACGCTGTTTGAAGATAGATTTATCCTTGACCCAGAGTTTGATAGGCTTATAAGTCAAAGAAAAGCTGAAGCAGAACACGGGATGGATGATGTAATTGGCACAGCTGGGGTGTTTCTTTCCCGAGCTTCTGTAGATGCTCAAAATGCAATGGGAAATTTTATCTGCGAAGCCATGAAAAATGCGGTAGGTGCTGATTTTGCTTTCTTAAATCTCGGAGGTGTAAGAGCCGAGATTCCGATGGGAAATGTCACTTACAGACAAATTTTCAATGCTATGCCTTTTGATAATAATATTGTTACTATGCTGATTGATGGACGCACTTTGAGAAGGATTATTGAAACCAGAGTTGCCAGCACTAGACAAGGTCTATTGATTGCTGGTGGTGCGGTTACTTATAGCCGCAGAAGAAACGATTTTGATAGAGTTACAAGGCTCAAAATAAATGGTGAACCTTGGGAACCAGATAAAATTTATAGAGTAGCCACTACAGATTTTTTGATGTCTGGAAATGCTGGACTTACGATATTAACGACTATCCCAGAAACGCAAATTATTTATCATGAAACCAGTCTTAGAGATGCTATGGCAGACTATTTTAGGCAAAATTCCCCAGTTATGTATAGGATAGACGACAGATGGCTCAGAGACGATAGATCTGAGCAATTTGACTATTTAATTGATATCAATATGAGTGATTAGAATACCCCAGTATTTTTATAGAAAATCTAACCACTCCCGTGGGGAGCAGTTAGATTTTTAAGGAGAATCTTACAAAAAAGATATTTAATAAACCAAGTATCTTTTGAATGTTACAAAATATTTTTTATTTTGTTGATTTTTGTGAAGAAAGTATTGAAATGGTAGTTAGTTACCTAAATAATAATAAAAAATATACTGAAAATAAATTTATTGTTGACATAATTCGCTCAAAATTTTTTCTTGCAAAAAGCAGAGTTATTTATATGATTTTAAGTATTTTTATAGCGTTAATTATCGCATTTCTATATTATAGAAAAACACTTCCAGAGGTCTCCCAAAAAAGAAAATACATACTTTTTTTTCTAAGAGCTTTGGTTATTTATGCATTGTTATTACTTTTGTTCAATCCGATCCTGTATATAAGGCAAGCTTTCACAGAGAGACCTGTTTTTTTAGTTTTGATTGATAAATCAAATAGTATGACACAGGTTATAGAGGGACAAACAAAGAGTGAACTACTGTCGAGATTTGACAATGAAATTCGCAGGACTGCCTTAAATTACAATTATGCTGTTGAACAAATTGACTTATTTGTCAATAATCCTCGTCAATCAATATTGCTTGATGAAATCAGAGATATATTACATTCAGGAAAAGAAATAGCTGGTATAGCGCTTTCTTCTGATGGCTGGTTTCAGGATGACCAATCGCTTTTTCGTGAATTTATCAATATCCCGATTTATACTTTCAATCCAGAACTTGAAAACAAGAATGCTGAATTGATAATAAATAATATCACTTACAATCAAAATGTGGCTGTGAACGAGGTTCAACCAATTAGAGTTAGTTTTGTAGCGAACAATTTTGAGGGAACAGTTCAAGGTATTTTAAGGCATGAAGGTAGAGTTTTACAAAGACGCAGTATTCGCATAGATGGCGTTCAGAACAATGAGATTAACAATGATAGTGATATATCTTTGACAAATACTTTAGGGATAATTGACTTTGAATATAGTTTCTCAGAAACAGGTTTGAAAGTATTTGAAATAGAATTGAACGCCTTAGATGATGATGAAGTAGGTGATATAGGTTTTGCAGCTGTTCAAGTATTAGATGATAAAGCAAAAATATTGATATTGACAGACTCGTTTTCATGGGATATCAGAGTTTTTAATAGATATTTAGGTTTTGGTGATAGATTTGATACTGATTTAGTTTATTTACAAAACAGAACTTTTAGACAACATGGCAATCCTATAACAATAACTTGGTCTGATTATGCTGGTTTTATTATTTTGAATCATGGTAATTTCACTATCAGAGAAAGTGACGCAACTACAATAAAAAACATGCTGTTAAACGGAGCTGGCTTGATCTATGTGGGAAATATAAACGCAGAATTTGAGGATATATTGCCAGCCAGAATATCAAATATTAGGATCACAAGTGAAGGACAAGCTCAGCTAAATCCTGTTGCCTTGTCTTATCAGATTTTTCGCGATATAGAGCCTCATTGGGGTAGATTTCCACCTATACAATTCCATTATTTTACCGCTAAAGAACAAGCAATTGTCCTCGCAGAGATACATGATATTCAAAGGATACCTGTTCTTTTTTTAGGAAATTATGGTGTCGGAAATATACTTCATTTTGCCTTCAACGGACTTTGGCGCTGGCAGTTAAATAGTGAATATGGAGTATTTGATAGGTTTATTAATGGCTTGGGACAATGGATTTTTAGTAGTTCAAAAGACAATTTTTATGCTTTTACGGATAAAAATATATTCTATTCTGGAGAAAGAATTACCGTTAAATTGAGCGCCTTTGACGAAAGACTTGTTCCCTTAAGAAATATAAACGCAAGGTTGGATTTATTTAAATCTGGGTCTTCCGAAAGCTCCAGCGAATTAGTGTTCTCCGATTTCCTCGTTAGATCAGATGATTTGTTTACAATCAATCTTCCTGAACTCGATTCTGGCACTTATGTTTATAGAATTTTTGATGATCTAAACAATAAAGAAGCATCTGGAGAATTTGAGGTTTTAGAACAAGATATACAAGCTCTCAGCAGAGGATTCAATCAAAGGCTTCTCAATGCTTTGAGTCAATCTTCAAGGGGGCTGAATATGACAAATAATGATTTAACTGATTTCAATCTCGAAAGAGCAGATTCTATAAGGAGTTATCGTTTTATCGAAATTCCCTTGTATAGAAATAAACTCTTTATCATAGTTTTTTTGTTTGCTTTTTGTGGTGAACTGTATTTAAGAAAAAAATGGGGATTATTATAGATTATTTATATTGATATATTTATAAAATAGGAGAAAAAATATGTGCGGAATTATTGGATACATAGGAAGACGAAATGCTGTTCCCATAATGATAGAGGGACTTAAAAGGCTTGAATACAGAGGATATGACAGTGCAGGTCTTGCTATAATAACGAAAAATGGAAATCTTTTGATAGAGAAAAAAGAAGGAAAAATTGTTGAACTAGAACAATCATTAAGCTGGAAACCGCAAGATACAGTGAGCAATCTTGGCATCTCTCACACACGCTGGGCAACTCATGGAGAGCCTACTGCGATAAATGCGCATCCTCATATAAACACAGAAAATAAAATCGCTCTTGTTCATAATGGAATTATTGAAAATCATAAAAAACTAAAAGATCAACTCGAATCAAAAGGTTATAAATTTATAAGTCAAACTGATACTGAGGTTTTGGTTCATTTAATAGATTTTTTTTATAAATCATTAGGAGATACTGAAGATGATTTTTGTGCGAGTATTCAACAAGCTTTAAAACAGGTTGAAGGGACTTATGGTTTAGCTATCATCAATCAGGATTTTCCAAATCTGCTCATTTCTGCAAGAAAAGGTAGTCCTATAATATTGGGTATTGGAAAAGATGAATTTTTTATCACTTCTGATGTCGGAGCTATCGTAGTTCATACAAAAAATGTAATTTATCTTGAAGACGGAGAAATATTAAAAGTAACCAATGAAGACTATGAGTTGACTACCATCAATAACGAAATCAAATCTCCACAAATTACCACCATTGATTGGGATATAGCAAGCGCTGATAAAGGAAATTACAAGCATTTCATGCTCAAAGAAATTTATGAACAACCTATTTCTGTCGCCAATGCTTTCCGAGGAAGATTATCAGATGAAAATTCTACCTCAAGGTTAGGAGGTCTCAGCATTCATAAAGAGGCTTTTAGAAATGTTAAAAAGATTCAATTGATTGGTTGTGGGACTTCTTGGCACGCAGGCTTGATAGGGCGATATATCATTGAATATTTAGCAAGGATTCCTGTTGAAGTCGAATATGCAAGCGAATATAGATATAAAAATCCTATTGTTCTCGAAGAAACTCTTGTTTTTGTTGTTAGCCAGTCCGGTGAGACTGCTGATACCTTAGCTGCTCTCCGTGAAGCCAAATCGAAAGGAGCTAAAGTCTTTGGGATTACAAATGTGGTTGGAAGCGGTATTGCCAGAGAAACTGACGGCGGTGTTTATATTCACGCAGGAACTGAGATAGGTGTGGCTTCTACAAAGGCTTTTACTTCGCAAGTCACTGTATTGTTTTTATTAGGTTTATTATTAGGACGCATGAAACATCTATCACCCATGGATGGGATAAAATATATCGAAGAATTACGCGCATTGCCAGAAAAGATACAAAAAATTTTGGATAAAAACGAAGAGATTCGTGAAATAGCGAAAACAATGAAAAATTCTACGAACGCTCTTTATCTTGGACGAGGATTTGAATTTCCTGTAGCCTTAGAAGGCGCTTTGAAATTAAAAGAGATTTCTTATATTCATGCTGAGGGGTATCCAGCAGCTGAAATGAAACATGGTCCTATCGCTTTGATAGATGAAAATATGCCAGTTGTTGCTATCTGTCCCAAAGATTTTATGTATGAAAAAATTCTCTCAAATCTTCAAGAAGTCAAGACTAGAAAAGGAAAAATTATTGCTATTGCCAACGAAGGTGACACTACTATCAGTGCTATAGCTGATAAAGTGATTTATATTCCGGAAACATTACCTGTTTTAAGACCCATCTTGACAGTGATACCGTTGCAATTATTGGCATATCATGTTGCTGATTTGAAGGGAATAAATGTTGACCAACCAAGGAATCTCGCAAAGAGTGTGACTGTAGAATAGTATAAAAGGAGAAATTATGTTAAAAAATTTTGATCAATTATTAAAAAAACTTAGAAATCAGACAGAAAAAAAGACAGTTGTAATAGCTGCTGCCCAGACAGAATCAGCTATTGAAGCTGCAGTCATGGCAAAAAAAGAAGGTTTAGCAAATAGCCTTTTAGTAGGAGATAAAGCGGTTATAGAAAAGATATTATCTGAGCATTTTTCAGATTATGCAAAATCTTTTGAAATTGATGACACTGGTTCTGATATGGCAAAAGCCTGTTCAAGAGCTGTTGAAACTATTCATGAAAAAAAAGCTCATATCATCTTAAAAGGAAAGGCTGATACTGCTCTCATGCTCAAAGCTGTTTTGGATAAAGAAAAAGGACTCGGAACTGGTGAAGTTATGAGTGATGTATTTGCATATGAAACTCCTGATAGGCTTGTTTTGATGTCAGATGGTGGGATTGTGATGTATCCAGATTTGAAAGAAAAAATTTCGATAGTGAAAAATGCTGTAAAAGTCGCTCATTCTCTTGATTGCCAAATTCCAAAAGTTGCTTTGCTTGCTTCTGTTGAAGTTGTAAACCCTAAAATGGATTGTACCCTTGATGCTGCCATTATATGTAAAATGAACCAAAGAAATCAAATTACAGGTTGTATCATTGATGGACCACTTGCTTTTGATAACGCTATTGATTTAGATGCAGCAAAAATCAAAGGAATTGACTCTCCAGTGGCAGGAAAAGCTGATATCCTGATAGTTCCCAATATTGAAGCTGGAAATATTTTTGCCAAAAGTCTGACTTATTATGCAAAATATAGAGTAGCTCATGTTGTTATGGGAACAAAAGCTCCGATTTTGATAGCTTCCAGAGCTGATAATGCTGAAACAAAAATGCTCTGTATGGCGATGGGTATTGCTGCTTCTATGTGAATAGTACAACAACATGAAAAATGATTGGCAAAATCGAACAGAAATACTGATAGGCAAAGAAAATCTTGAAAATTTACAAAAAACCTGTGTGACAATAGTAGGGCTTGGCGGTGTAGGTTCTTTTGCAGTAGAGGGACTTGTTCGTGCTGGTATTGGAAATTTTCAATTAATAGATTATGATAGAGTTAACCTAAGCAATATAAATCGTCAAATATTAGCTACTCAAAAAACAATTGGTTTATACAAGACAGAGGTTATGAAACAAAGGATGTTGGAAATCAATCCGGAAGCAAAAATTGAGATTTTTACAGATTTTTTACATAAAGAAAATCGGTTTGATATTATCAAGAAATCGGATTATATCTTAGATGCGATAGATAGTATTGGACCTAAAATGGGTTTGATTAAGGATTTATGTAGTATAGAAAAAAACTTTGTATCTGTGCTTGGCGCAGGAAATAGGATAAATCCTGAAATGATTCAAATCACGAGTATTTGGAAAACAACAGGCTGCCCTTTTGCGAAAAGATTAAAAAAATTGCTGAGGCGAAATGATATTTCAAAAGATTTTCCTGTAGTTTTCTCTTCTGAAAAACCTATTGATAACTCAATATTAACGGATGAAATCTCCATAGAAAAAGAAATGAACACAATCGAGACCCATATACCAAAGTCAATCATCGGGTCTATTTCATATATTCCTGCTATTATGGGCATGATGGCAGCTGGGAAAATTATTAATGAAATAATTAGGCTCTGATAGGATTAAAATCAACTGGACAAAAAACAAGAAAGAAAGTGATGTAGAAAAATAAGGAGATAAAGAAAAAAATGGCTGAGAGGACAGGAATCGAACCTGTCACCGACGGTATTATCCGCCCGCTATCGGTTTTGAAGACCGACTGAGCCACCAGACTCTTCCTCTCACAGCAATTATAGCGTAAAAAAAAATACAATGTTTTTTTTGTCAAGGATTATCAAAAAATATAATTTTAATTGAGATAAAAATATATAAAATAAATCATTGAAAAGATATATTAGATTTTATTAACGGAAAATACTCTAAAACGCTTTTTATTATGTTATATTAAGTCTATATGAACATTTTTATATAATTTATTTAATAATCTTTGATCGCGAAAAAAATAAATAATTGACAAAAATGGTAAAAAAAAAAAACTTGTCCAAGTCTTTGAAAAACAAAGTTAATTAATCAATGGAAAGTATATAAAGAGAGGTAAAAATGGACAATAGGCAATATGTTTTGACTATTTTAAAATTGATACTATTGACAAATTTACCTGCCTTGATTTTTTTATCTATTAGTTTCAAAAGTAGCATAGGGTGGATGTTAGGATCGATAGCGAGTGCGGTGAATTTTTGGCTTATGGCAAGGAATACGCTGAACTTGATCCCAGAAGCTGGTAAAGCAAATGTAGTTCGAACTGCAAAAGGTTTTGTATTTCGATATTTATATTTGATAGTATGGTCGGTCTTGGTGTTATATTTTATCAAGCCTGAGCTGATATCTTATTGTTTAGGATTATTATCAGCTCAAATAGTAGTTTTTTTATATCAATTTTACCATAATCTTCGATATGGAAAATTGGAAAAATATTTTAGAGGTGAAGATGAGTAAGAAAAAAATGAGTTTAGGAAAGATATTCCTGATATTCTTTGTAGTCCACATTGTTTTAGCACTTTTTATGAGCAAAAGCATTGTCATTGGAGAAGATCCTGAAACTGGCAAAATGTTTTCTTTAGTAGAAAAAGGCACTACCATGCAGGATGACATAGGTCTCAGTATTCAGCCAGATAAATTTGTCATTGAAAATAATATCGAAAATCCGGAACAATTTACTTGGGGAAGTAAAAAGATTTATGATTTCTTTGATAAGTTTTTCGGTAAAATAGGTGCGACCAATTGGTTCGCAGCCCCTAGCACGATAGTGAATTTTCAGTTATGGCGCACTTTGTTTTTTATCAACATCTTTTTTATTGTTTTAGCAATATATTTAAGAAAACAACTTAGTTTTATCCCCTCAAAAGCTCAGATAATAGTAGAATTTCTATGGAATTTTCTTGATGATCTGGTAGAAGAGACATTGGGAGCAAAAAACAAAAAATTTACACCTTTTTTTGTAACGCTATTTATCTTTATTTTGATCTCAAACTGGAGCGGTTTTTTACCTATACCGGGTATAAGTGAACCAACAAAAAACTTGAATGTACCGCTCGGTCTTGGCATTATGTCTTTAGGTATGGTGCAAGTTTTGGCAGTGAAAAAAAAGGGTATTTTACAACATTTAAAAGGTTTTTGCGAACCTGTATTTATTTTATTTCCGCTAAATGTCGTAGGCGAATTATCAAAATTGATATCAATCTCATTCCGTCTTTTCGGCAATATATTTGGTGGAGCAATCATAGCGACGGTAATAAGTGCATTAACGATGTATGTGATTTTACCAGTGGGACTAACGATGTTTTTCACATTATTTGCGGGCACCATACAGGCATTTGTATTTACGATGTTGTCTTTGACCTATTTGTCTTTGGAAATAGGTGAGGATGCTTAAATCAGCTTGCTGATAACTGATTATTTTATGGAGTTTATATTATGCCGACAGTAAATGTATATCTGATATTTATGGGAAATTGCGAGGAAGCTTTTTTATTTTACCAATCAGTTTTTGGAGGGGAGTTTGACTATGTAGGCAGATTCAAGGATATGCCAGTTGAAGAAGGATCTCCTGGAATTGAAGATGATTTGAAAGATCGAATCATACATATAGGATTACCAATTAGTGAAGAGACCAAATTAATGGGAAGCGATACCCATGAATTATGGACTGCAGACCATAATAAAGGGAACAATTTTTACATCAGTGTGTCAGTAGATAGCAAAGAAGAAGCAGATAGAATTTTTTATGCTTTATCAGAGGGAGGCAAGATACAAATGCCTTTAGACAACACTTTTTGGGGTGCTTATTGGGGTCAATTTGAAGACAAATTTGGTATACAATGGCAGGTTAACTATGATAAAAAAGACAAATAAACTTATTTTCATTGGAAAATATTTTATCCGATTTTGGAGGAAAAATGATAAACCCTGAAGTAGCAAGAGCATTTATTTTTTTTGGAGCAGGCGTTTGCACAGGATTGGCATCTATTGGTGCAGGCTTTGGAGAAGGTCAAATAGCTGGTTATACAATGAAAGCAATCGGAAGGCAACCGGGGGCAAAGGACACCTTGCTTCGTTCTATGTTGATAAGTCAGGCATTAACCGAAAGTGGTGCGATATTTGCACTTGTGGTGAGCTTGTTATTGCTCTTTGGCGGTTTTTTAAATGCTTCTCTTGACTTAGTAAAGTCAACCGCCTTATTGGCATCAGCATTGGCAATGGGATTAGGAAGTTTGGGACCTAGCTTTGGTTCCGGTCATGCAGGAGCAGAAGCCTGCGATGGCATAGGCAGAACGCCCTCTCAAACATTACCGATAACAACCAATATGTTGATAGGTCAAGCATTATCTCAAACAGCTTCAATATTTGCTTTAGTGGTATCTTTTTTATTGATCTATACGGTACCCTCAGTGTCAGCAAACCAAGAAGCTGGCTATCAAATAATGCGTTCATTAGCATTTATGGGAGCAGCTATTGCCATGGGAATAGGCTCTTTTGGTCCGGGCGTCGGTGTAGGATATATAGCTGGTCAAGCCGGCAAGATGCTGGCAAGGTATAAAGAACAACAATCATTATTGATGCGAACAATGTTTCTCAGCTCAGCAGTTGCTCAATCAACAGCAATTTATGCACTAGTAGTATCTCTCTTGTTGATCTTTATGTAAAAAAATAAAAAAATAAAAACAATAAATGGAGGAACAGATGGAATTAGCAGAAGGAATCGTAAAAGCTGCATCTTTTTTAGGAGCAGGGATATGTATGGGTGTTGGCGCTTTGGGTCCCGGACTCGGTGAGGGCTTTGTGGCTGGAAAAGCAGTTGAAGCAATAGGCAGAGCTCCTGAACAATCCGGTCTACTTACAAGAACCATGCTTATAGGTATGGCAGTTGATGAGTCAACTGGTATTTATGCACTTGTAATTGCATTACTGTTGTTATTTGCGGTCTAAGACGCAGATTTTGGAGAAAAAATATGACAATAGATATATCGTTAATAGCGGTAATCCTGAACTTTGTGTTGCTATTAATATGCTTGAATGCTATCCTATACAAGCCTTTGAAAGGATTTTTAAGTGATAGGCAAAAAAAGATACAAGATGACATCGAAGAAGCCAATCAAGCATCCATAAAAGCAAACAAATTAGCCGAAGAAAGGGAAGGCGAGCTGAAAAACGCAATCGAAGAAGCTCGCAAAATCAAGGATACTATTCGGCACGAAGCAGAAAATCAGGCAGAAAACATCTTGAAAGCGGCAAAAGAGCAAGAGCGTGATATAGTATCTCAAACCGAAAACAAGCTAAAAACAATGGGCAAAAATGCTATGAAAGATTTAGAAATCCAATTAACAGAAATAGTAGCAGATTTGACGGGTAAGATTTTATCAGAAAAAATCGATGATACAAAAGATAAAGAACTTATCAATAAACTGATAACTAAGCGGGGACAGAGATGAAAAATATCATCATTGCAAAACGCTATGCCAAAGCTGCAATGCAAACTTTGAATCCTGAGATTTATGCTGATATTTTAAATCAAATCCAGCTCATGCACGATGTTTTTAGTAATAACGAAGCTATCAAAAGAATGCTTGCTTCTGCTTTTGTGAACAAAGAGAAGAAATTGGATTTTATCAATGAGATAACCGAACTCGTAAAAAATAGAGAGTTCTGGAGAAAATCTTTGACTGTGCTTGTCTTGAAAAATAGAAGTTCTATAATGAAACTATTTTTCATTGAGCTTGAAGAAATGCTTTATAAAGAATTAAATCAAAAGAAAGTAGATATAATTTTTGCTCGCAATCAAGACTCAGAAACAATCGAAAATGTAAAGAAAGAAGTCGAAAAAATATTGCATAAAAATATAGTTTGCGATGTTCATATCGACAAGGATATTATTGGAGGTTTCATAGCCATAGACAAAAATACTATCATAGATGCCTCTGTTCGTTCAAATCTGAATCGTTTTGCAAAGACAGTAGGTGAACATGCATGAGCTTGAAAATTGTATAGAAACACCCGGTGGGATTTATTTAAAAATCATTGGGATTATATACATAATATGCTCTGTCGTAGGTATTTTTAGTTTGATGATACTAATGTCACTCTTCGAAGATCCTTTCTTTCAAGATTTGATAAATGAGATAGGTCAAACAGATCCTGATATGATGTTGTTTTTTTCAGTCCAAATGATGCAATATGGGATGGTTTGGCTTGTATTTACACTATTTGTGGGAATAATGGGTGTCATATTTTCCAGACGAGCCGATAAAGGAACTTTGATTATGTACATAGGATTATTGAATTTATTTTTGATAATCATATCGCAGATTTTATTAATCACAAAGTTTGATATGTCTGCGAGCTTTGGTATCTTGATTAGTTTAATTTTACCTGTTCTTTATCTGGTAGGCGCCCTGAAAAACAAGAAATCTTTTGAGAGCAATTTGGTCAATAGACCGATTTAAATTATTTAGTTTTATATGGGTAATCAAATTTATGAGCAAAGTCTAAATATGCACATAAACAGTTACTCAATTAAAAAAGAGGTAATAAATGAATATACAACCCGAAGAAATAAGTGCTATCATCAAGAACAAGATAGCCAATTTCCAATACGATATAGATATTTCAGAGACGGGTAAAGTCGTTCAAGTAGGCGATGGTATAGCGCGAATTTTCGGGCTTGAAAATGTCATGGCTGGCGAGATGGTCGTATTCCCTGGTGATACGATAGGAATGGCACTAAACCTCGAACAAGAGAATATCGGTGTCATAATATTTGGTGATTCGACTCATATCAAAGAAGGGGATTTGGTAAAGAGAACAGGAAGGATATTAGAAGTTCCTGTAGGTGAGGCAATGCTTGGTCGTGTGGTTAATGCACTAGGGCAACCCATTGATGGTAAAGGCGAAATAAAAGCAACTCAAACCCTCCCAATCGAACAAAAAGCTCTGGGAGTCGTTCATCGTCAACCTGTCAAAGAACCACTTCAAACAGGGATAAAAGCAATCGATGCGATGATACCCATAGGTAGAGGTCAAAGAGAGTTGATCATAGGTGATAGGCAAACAGGGAAAACAGCAATTGCTATAGATACAATCATCAATCAAAAAGGCAAAGATGTGCATTGTATTTATGTAGCAATAGGACAAAAAATGTCTACTGTAGCAAAAATCGTTAAGACTCTTGAAAAACATGGAGCCATGTCTTTCACAACGATTGTCTGTGCCAGTGCCTCTGAGACACCTGCTCTTCTATATATTGCACCTTATGCTGGCTGTTCTATTGGCGAATATTTTTGCCATAATGGTAAACATGCCCTCGTAATTTATGATGATTTATCGAAACATGCAGCAGCCTATAGAGAAATATCTCTCTTGCTTAGAAGACCTCCGGGTCGTGAAGCATTTCCAGGTGATGTGTTTTATCTTCATTCAAGATTATTAGAAAGAGCATCTAAACTCAGTGATGAAAAGGGAGGTGGCTCATTGACAGCACTTCCTATCATAGAAACAAAAGCAGAAGATATGTCAGCTTATATACCGACCAATGTGATTTCTATAACAGATGGACAAATATATTTATCCACAAGACTTTTCTATTCAGGAATCAGACCAGCTATCGTAGCAGGTCTTTCAGTTTCTCGTGTGGGTGGTAGTGCTCAAATCAAGGCAATGAAATCAGTTGTTGGGCAACTCCGTCTTAATCTTGCTCAATACAATGAATTGGAAGCCTTTGCAAAATTTGGTTCAGACCTAGATAAATCAACAAGAGCTCAATTAACCAGAGGTGAACGAATTGTAGAAATATTAAAACAAGATGAAAATGTCCCTCTCGCAGTAGAAAAGCAAATATTTGTTATTTTTATGGCTAACAATGGTTATCTTGATGATATAGAAGTTCGTAAAATCAAAGAAGTAGAACAAGATTTATTTACTTTGTTAGACTCAAAATACAAGGATTTCGCGCAGAATCTGATAAAGGACAAAATCACCGATGAAATGAATGCTAAAATGAGAGAAATATGTGCAGAAGTAGTGGCTCGTTTTACAATACCAAGCACTTCTCAGACAGCAAACTGATAAAGAGGAAATAATGGCAAACCTGAGAGATTTAAAAGGTCGTATATCCAGTGTCAAAAGTATAAAGCAAATCACTAATGCAATGAAAATGGTCGCAGCTTCAAAACTCCGAAAAAGTCAAGAAGCAGTACTAAACGCAAGACCTTATGCCGATCAAGTAGACCGTATGCTCAGAATATTACAAAAAAAAAATAATTATACTCCACATCCTCTTTTGATTCCTATTAACCCTTCAGGAAAAGAACTTATCATCATAGTAACAGCCGATAAAGGTCTTTGTGGTTCGTTTAATTCCAATATCATCCGATTTGCTCAGAAATACCTATCAAATAATCCTGATTGCGACCTCATATTTCTGGGAAGAAAAGGGTATGATTATTTTCGTAAACATTCTGCTTATCGTTTAGTAAATGACAAAACAGAAGTAGAAAATAAAAAAGGAGATATTATCTCTTTTTTTACAGGATTATCGGATATTTCATCATTGCTTGATTTACATGATATTCGAGAAGAAATAATCGAGTTTTACAATACTGGCAAATATTCAAAAGTGATTGTTATTTTCAATGAATTTAAATCTGCTATACAGCAAAATCTGGTTTATAAACAAATAATTCCCATAGTTCCTTATGAAGGTGATGAAGTCTCAATGCTCGACTATGTCTATGAGCCTGACGAAATGACCATAATAGAAGAACTCGGCAACAGATATGTGAATGTGCAGCTTTGGCATATACTCCTCGAATCAACAGCAGCAGAACAAGGTGCAAGAATGACAGCAATGGACAACGCAACAGACAACGCAGAGGATCTGATAGACGATTTATCATTACTCTACAATAGAGAAAGACAAGCCCAAATAACTACACAGATAATAGAAGTAGCTTCCGGTGCTGAAGCAATAAATAATTAAGATAATGTTTAAAAATCCCCTTGATCCCTCCCTTTTAAGGAGGGATTAATGAGGGGATAGCTGTTTACATTTTATAAATATTTTTTCTATCCATGATATACGATTTTAAGAAAATTCTTGACTAAAACAACCAATTATATTTTTTGGCACAAATAAAAAAAATGGACTGAAATAAGGATTGGTCGTTATGGATAAAAATATGAATAAATTTCAAAAATCAATAAAATTATTCTTTATACTTATTTTTGCTTTTTTGCAGACTTCTAGTATATACCCGATTTTTCAAAATTATGACAGCAATGTTGAGCAAGTCAGATATCAGCCTATAACATCTGATATAATAGCCCTGCATCTTAGGATAAACGATATACTAGCAGATTATGATTCTTATGGATACAATTATGGTTTGAGGATTGAATCTCTTAGCTATCCTCAAATTTTTTATGATGTAAAAGGTGATATTCCTTTCGTTCCAGCCTCAAATTTAAAAATAATTACTTCAGCAGCTGCTTTTGCTTTACTTGGACCTGATTTTAGATGGGAAACAGAGTTTTATTTAAATAATCATGGCAATCTTTATATCAGACCAAGCGGTGACCCTACTTGGAACAATAGTTATAGTTCTGGTATGATAAATCGAGTAACAAGTAGCATTGCAGATTCTCTTCATGCCAAGGGGTTTAGTACTATAAACAACATTATCATTGACCCAGGTTCTTTTCAAAGCTCTTCTTTAGGAATGGGTTGGAAAGAAAGTAACAGAATGTATACTTATAGTGCAAAACCATCAATTATTGCCTTTAATGATAATTCAATTCAAGTAAATATAAACCCTAACTCTGTTGGAGAACCTGCAAAAATAGGTATTTATCCTGTAAATACAGGATTTGAAATCATAAACAATGTTAATACTACTGCTACAAGAAGCCAGCAAAGACTTAGTTTTCATACCGATCAAATGAGTAATATATTAACTGTTTCAGGTAATATCTGGGTAAATAGTAGAACACAATATCGTTCTTTGGCAATACCTAGACCTGAATTGTATGCTTTGGATGTTTTAGTAGAAAAACTTGAAGAGTTTGGTATAACAATAAGAGGTGATGCCTATTTTCATGCCCTTTCTGGAAGGGATATTATTATTAATAATTATTCTCACTATTTTTCTATTTATTCACCAACCTTACATGAGATAACCAATGAAATTAACAAAAGAAGCAATAATTTTGTAGCAAATCAACTATTCTTAACAATCAGTGATCAAAGTTGGGAAACTTGGGGAAGTGAAAGAATTATCAAACAATGGTTGATAAGAAATCATGTAAATATTGATGATTTAAAAATGTTTGATGGTTCAGGATTGGCATATCTAAATCAAACCACTCCTAGTCTTCTCGTAAATGTGCTAAGAATTATGGCTGATTCACAATGGGGAAACGAATTTCAAAATACTCTTGCTATCAGTGGTGTGGATGGGACCATTCGAAATGCTTTTCAAGAAGATATATTAAACCAAAGAGTATATGCTAAATCTGGATATATATCAGGCGTAAGGGGACTTTCTGGATATATTAGAACACATGATGGTGAGTTACTCGCTTTTTCTTTTCTAGTAAATAAAGATGACTCCCGAATATCAAATTTTAATAGAATAATCGAAAGGATACTGGTAGAATTGGCAACATTTTCTCGTGATGAGATAGTGATGGGTTTGTAGCGTACAGTAGTGATATGTATAGCATTTTAATAGCAATAAAACTTCAAAAGTTTTTCTATATCATCCCCCAAAAATGATTTCAGTATAAAGCATCAACACCAAACTTGACAAAGTGAAATATTTTATCGAAAGTAGGATTTTCCAGCAGTATAATTACAAAGTTAATAGAAAAATTAATCTTTTGTAAGGAGCTGATTTATCTGTTCCGAAAATAAGGAATAACAATTGTAACGGAACGGATACATGACCGCGTCTTTTGTAGTGGCATATTGCTTACGCCTTATACTCGGTGCTAATACAAGCGGTTTTGTAGTGGCGTATTGCTTACGCCCCATATCTGTAGTGGCGTATTGCTTACGCCAAATGAACAGACAGCCCGATAACGTAGTGGCGTATTGCTTACGCCCCATATCTGTAGTGGCGTATTGCTTACGCCAAATGAACAGACAGCCCGATAGCGTAGTGGCGTATTGCTTACGCCTTATTTTCGATGCCACTACAAAAATGACCTTATAAAAATAAATAAAAAAGACAAAATTAGGGTTCTCGGACTGAACTCATACATCCGTTCCCTAAAAAATATATGAAAAAAGAAAAAAATAGATTTAACACACAGATTGATGTTGCAGAAAAGATGCCGCAGTTTCAGTCCCCAAGTGGCAAACTCAAAAGAGAGCTGACTCTACTTTCTGCCACAGCGATTGTTGTAGGAAATATGATAGGCTCTGGTATATTTGCAGCTCCTCAGGGCTTAGCAGCATCATCGACGCCACTTTGGACTATGTTAGCTTGGGTAATCACTGGTATAGGTTCTTTACTTATAGCTTTGTCCTTTGCAAATCTTGGGACAAAATATCCAGAGTCTGGTGGTCCTGTTGTTTATACCCAAAAAGCCTTTGGAGATGCGACAGCATTCATGGTATCCTTTACTTTTTTGATAGGTTTGATGATAGGCAATGCAGCTATAATCACGACATTAGTTCGCTACCTATCAGAAGTATTCCCAATATTTGGTTCATCATTTCCAGCATTTTTTGTAGAATCAGCCATGCTTTGGGGTTTCACTTTGATTAATATCAGAGGAGTCAAGGGAGCAGGTTTAGTTTCTCAATACGCACTAGGGATAAAAATCTTTGCTTTGGGCTTATTTATCGTAATTGGAATTGTAGGTTTTGATATGGCAAATTTATTTACAGTTTCAGAGCAAGTGATTGAAACGACGGGTGGTAGTGGATTTATCAATACTTTACCAATAGCAATTGGTATCACTTTATGGTCTTTTATTGGGATAGAAAGTGCTGCAATGGCAGGTGGAGAAGTAGTAAATCCTGACAAAAATATAAGAAAAAGCACTATCTACGGAACTTTATTGACAATTTTGATTTATATGATAATCAGTTTTTTAGCTATGGGAGCAATGAATCAAAGTGATTTGTCAAGCCAAACTGCACCATTAGCTGAAATTTTGAACAGAATCACAGGGACATCATTTGGCGGGAAATTTTTTGCTATGTGTATTGTTCTAGGTGGGATAGGTTCTGGTTCAGGCTGGATATTGACAACAGGTAGAGCTGGATACTCAATGGCAAAAGATGGCTTCTTTCCAAAGAAATTTGCAAGTGTAAATGAAAAAACAGGAACTCCAATTTTTGCTCTTGTAACAGCCTCTATCATCACAAATCTATTCTTTTTATTTAGCTTTATAGGTCTCAAGCAAGCCTTTGATTATTTGATAGCTCTTGCCTCACTGACAATGATGCCAGCCTATATCTTTAGCTGTTTTGCTGAAATAAAACTGCTCAAAATGGAGGAAGAACTGACATTTTGGATATTTATTAAAAAAAGTATCTTACCGCTGCTTGCTTCAGTTTATGTATTGTATGTAATCTATGCTATAGGTGCAGAATATGCTTTATTTACATTTATTTTGATGCTTGCAGGGATTCCGATATACATTTTTACCAACAAAAAGCAGAGTGGGGGTATTGTAGGAAACTGATTTATGACCACAGTCTGATAAACCCATATCTGTAGTGGCGTATTGCTTACGCCTTATATCTGTAGTGGCGAATTGCTTACGCCTTATTTTCGATGCGAATACAAGCGTTTTAGAAGGCGTAAGCAATACGCCACTACAAATATGATCTCATAAAAATCAGCGTTTTAGAAGGCGTAAGCAATACGCCACTACAAATATGGGTTCATAAAAATAAATAAAAACGACAAAATAGGGGTTCTCGGACTGCAGTCATAAATGCGTTCCATGCAAAATGCGGAACAGATACATCAGTTCCCTACAAAATGCGGAACAGATACATCAGTTCCCTACGAAAGGCGGAACAGATACATCAGTTCCCTACAAAAAGCGGAACAGATAAATCAGTATAACATACCTCTTTTGTCAGCTTTAATAAAATAAATAATTTTCCTTACACACAACGAAGTTGTGTGACTCTTTATAGAAAAGGATGCCTCTCCAGGTCCCCCTCCTCCCCTCACACACCGCTCGCGGTGTGTGAGGGGAGGAGGGAAGGGGCATGGTGTCATCTGTTTCTATTAAAAAATAATCACTTCGTGATATTATTTTTATTAATTAATATCTAAATTATCAATTTACTTGACAAAAATCACAGAATTTTTTTATTGGCACTATAAAGTATATAGAGAGGTGGAAATGAAAACTAAAACTTTTATTTTGGTGACTATTTTTATTATGCTGCTTTTAGGGTCTTGTAGTGACAAAAAAACTACAGAACCAGACAATATTAAGGTCGGTGACATCATCCAGTTTGGGGCTTATGAATGGCGAATATTGGACATACAAGGTGGTAGAGCATTGGTAGTGAGTGAGAATATACTTGAATTTAGGCTATATCATCATGAATTTGGGCCAATCACTTGGGCGGATTGTAGCCTTCGAGCTTATCTAAATGGAGAATTTTACAATTCGAATGCTTTTAGCAATGCTGATAGAACCAGGATAGTCCAAGTGACCAATGTCAATGAAAACAACCAGTGGTATGGAACCAATGGCGGAGCAAATACTCAGGACAGGATATTCCTTTTGAGCATTTCCGAAGTGGTGAAGTATTTTGGAGATAGTGGACAGCTGGCAAATAGACCATCTGGGGCTCAGTATATTGATGATCAATACAATACTAATCGGATAGCGACTTTTTAATGGGTCGGCTTCTTTTTGGTGGTTGCGTTCGCCTGGTATCAGTACTACTTTCGCTAGTAATATGAACATCTATGGTCACATCTACGTGTCTGGTTACGGTGTCCGCGGCTCTGGTGGAGTTCGTCCAGCTTTGTGGCTTAATCTGTAATCTGAAATCTAAAATCTAGTCGCGCAGCTGCAAAATTTTTTTTGAAAAAGAGGTTTTTAAATTATGCTGTAGCAGAAATCTCCGATTTCCTACATTAAACCAATCGGAGATGACAGGCTACTCCGCTTTGCTTCGTGGTGGCACTACGAACATCATTCATTAATCAAAAAAAAATGTCCAATAAAATGTAACATATCCGCATTTTCTATTAAGAGCCACATATCTTCGGCTTATGTATAGATATGTTAATAATTAATTAAAACCAACTTTTCGGAGTGGACTCCTATGGGATGCGATGTTGTGGTTATACATCATTTTCTACCGAGCTTCACATACCTAAGAGGCTTATGTAAGGTAAATTTTATTAATATACTTTTCAGAGAGGACTCATTTATGACCGCAGTCCGAGAACCCATATCTGTAGTGGCGTATTGCTTACGCCCAAAAAGTAGTGGCGTATTGCTTACGCCCCATATCTGTAGTGGCGTATTGCTTACGCCTTATTTTCGATGCGAATACAAATATGATCTCATAAAAATAATTAAAAACGACAAAATAGGGGTTCTCAGACTGCAGTCATAAATGCGTTCCCTACAAAAGGCGGAACAGATACATCAGTTCCCTACAAAAGGCGGAACAGATACATCAGTTCCCTACAAAAAGCGGAACAGATAAATCAGTATAACATACATCCTTTGTCAGCTTTAATAAAATAAATTGTTTTCCCTACACACAACGAAGTTGTGTGAGTGTAGGGAACGGATGTATCCGTTCCGCCTTTTGCTCCTCCCCTCACACACCGCTCGCGGTGTGTGAGGGGAGGAGGGAAGGGGCATGGTGTCATCTGTTTCTATTAAAAGATAATCACTTCGTGATATTATTTTTGGTAAATAAAATCTAAAATGTCATATTACTTGACAAAAATCACAGAATTTTTTTATTGGCACTATAAAGAATACAGAGAGGTGGAAATGAAAATTAAAACTATTATTTTGTTGACTATTTTTATTATGCTGTTTTTAGGCTCATGTAGTGACAAAAAAACTACAGAGCCAAACACAGCCACAGTTGTCATCAATCTCACGACATCGGATGGGGGATCAGTAATTGGTGCTACATCAGTATTACAGAATCATGTAGGTGGTTCTTATGAGCGGATAGTGACTAGCTCATCGGTAATTTTTACAGATATTCCATTCGGGACATATTCTGTGATAGTCAGTCATGCAAATTATCACACGGTTATACAAGAATCATTTTCTGTGCAATCGCACACAGTAAGTCATTCAGTAAATTTATCGACTTCAGACGATAGGATCGGTAACATCATCCAGTTTGGAGATCATGAATGGCGAATACTGGACATACAAGGTGATAGAGCATTGGTAGTGAGTGAGAATATCCTAGAGCGTAGGGGGTATCATACTTCATCGACTGATATTACTTATGCAGATTGTAGCCTTCGTGCTTATCTCAATGGAGAATTTTACAATTCGAGTGCTTTTAGCAATGCTGACAGAGAGAGGATAGTCCAAGTAATCAATGTCAATGAAAACAATCAGTGGTTTGGCACAAATAGTGGAGCAAATACTCAAGACAGGATATTTCTTTTGAGCATTGCCGAAGTGGTGAAGTATTTTGGAGATAGTGGACAGCTGGCATATAGACCATCTGGGGCTTGGAGTATTGATGATCAATACAATACTAATCGGATAGCGACTTTTTTTGATGGGTCGGCTACTTTTTGGTGGTTGCGTTCGCCTGGTAGCAGAACTACTTACGCTAGTCTTGTGCGCATCACTGGTGAACTAAACGTGTCTGGTATCATTGTCAACAACAACTTTCACGGCGGAGTTCGTCCAGCTTTGTGGCTAAATCTGTAATCTAAAAATCTAGCTGCGCTGCGGCAAAAATTTTATTTTTGAAAAAGAGGTTTTTGAATTATGCTGTAGCAGAAATCTCCGATTTCCATCCCGTAGCAGAAATCTCCGATTTCCTACATTAAGCCAATCGGAGATGACAGGCTACTCCGCTTCGCTTCGTGGTGGCATTATGAACATCATTCATTAGTCCCAAAAAAAACAGAGCGTGGGTATTGTAGGGAACTGATTTGTGACCGCAGTCTGATAACCCATATCTGTAGTGGCGTATTGCTTACGCCCCATATCTGTAGCGGCGTATTGCTTACGCCTTATATCTGTAGTGGCGTATTGCTTACGCCTTATTTTCAATGCGAATACATGCGTTTTAGAAGGCGTAAGCAATACGCCACTACAAATATGGGTTCATAAAAATCAGCGTTTTACAAGGCGTAAGCAATACGCCACTACAAATATTGGTTCATAAAAATCAATAAAAACGACAAAATATGGGCTCTTGGACTGCGCTCATTTATCTGTTCCGATTATTACCCCCCATTCATACTTAATGGGGTGCAACAATGATTTATCTGAACGGATAAATCAGTTCTAAGCAAAACCGCTACAATATATGGTAACCGTAAGGGTTAGCCTACAAAAACATCTCCATAGTCCCTATTTTACTTCGATTTCAAATTCTGAAAATATTCTATTTTTGGGCTGAAGAATAAATTCTTTTTCATCTTCATCATAATCTTCTTGAACAGTTGCCTCAGCTAATTCCTGTAGCAGTTTACAAGCATCATCATAAGTATCTCCTTGTGTAAAACATCCTTTAATATCAGGACAAATAGCAAAATATGAACCGTTGTCTTGCTTTATACATACCATTGCTAATTTTGCTTTCATAGCCTATCCTCCTTTTATCTGTTTAAATATTTTAGTAATTTCTTTTTACTTAAATCTGTTTCTTGTAAAATAGTCATAATAAACTCTATATTGAACTCCTTGCCACCATGTATTGGTATAGATACACTATGAGAGCCATTGCTGTATATTTTATGACTTGTTCCTCTGGTACGAACGAATTTGTATCCACTTTTTTCTAAAAACTTTATCAACTCCTTTGGTTTTAAGGTCAAGCCCATTTCATTCTCCAAATATTTTATTATACAGATTTACTTACCGAATATCATTAATAAGCATATTGTATCAATAATAATATTTTCATAGTTTAATAGTAATAAAATCTCAAAAGTTTTTCTATATCGTCCCAAATAAAAGGTTTCAGAATAAAATCATCAACACCAGACCTGACAAAGTGGAATATTTTATCGAAAGTAGGATTTTCCAGTAGAATAATGACCACGATATTGGGAAAATCAATTTTAAGAGTATCAACAATTTTATCGGTATAATTTTCTGGTAAATCGCTATGAATCATAACGCATTCATACCTATTGTTATTTAATTTTTCTAGAAAATCATTTTCTCTGGTTATAATATCAAGTTCAAGTCCATATTCTTTGAAAATAGATATAAGTGTTACATTCTCATTTTCATCTGGATCGATGATAAGAGTTGATTTAATCGCTGTCTTGATTGTTTTCATTGTTCAGTTCCTTTTTTATAAAGATAGTATACAAATTTTTGTCATAATCAAAAAAATTTTTAAATTTAACATGGTCGCTGAGTTTATAAATTTTGAATATAGTAGCACCTATTTTAGAGACAGGACTTATTGTTTTTCTACTTCTTTTTACGCTAATTTTTTTATTTATTGGTTTAAAGAGATTGATAGATTTCTTCAAAACCCTATAGAAACGAAAAATTCTAAAGACTAAAAATAATAATATTAATAAAATAAGTATTAATAATCCATGGGCGATTTGAAAAATGATGTAGCTATCCAAAATAATAAATCCATTCTAAAATATTGTCTATGTCCGATTCATTCAAAGGGTAGTTAATGTTGTGTATATAGTCAACAACTAAATTTTTTCTCGGCAACAAAGTTGAAATTTTCCTAAGAATAGTGCTGACTTGTTGCGCATCTACTGGTTTTAGGTCAATATAAGTCTTTATGTTTTGAGCTATTTCGTTCTTCGTATTTGAAAGATGCCTCGAGTCAATATTTTTATAAATTAACAAAAGTCCGTGTTTTTGTTCAATAAAATAAGTGCTAGCAAAGATCAAGTTCTTACTTTGTTTGACAAAAGCGTTTATATCAAGAGAATCTGTATTAATCAAAGCTTTAAAAAAATGAAGAGAAATGCCTTTAGTTATCATATCAAAAGAATAATCCTTTATAAACCTGGCGAGTGATTTTTTCAGTATATTTTTTGATTTATATCCTTTTAACAAATCGAAAGAAGAGCGTAGAATTTTATGGATATAATATTTTTGTTGTTCTTTTTCTTCCAATTCATACATTTCAAGTAGGGTTTTCTTTAAATCATCAATAGCACAAGGAAAAACAAGATATTTATCAGCTCCCAATCTGATAGCTCTAACCTTTTGAGCAGCAGAAATATAAGATGAGCCTGTAAATAATATCTTGCTATGTGGATATTTATTTCTGATTTTTTGAATAGCCGCCCAACCATTGAAATCTTCATAATACGAAGGTAAAAAAATCAAAGAATGCTTTGAATCAATCCTAATGTCAAACAACTCAGATAGAGATGAAAAGCTGATAAAATCTACTTGATGATCAAATATTTCTAAAAAATATTCTTTATAAATCTCATACCCTTTAATCATGACAACAAATTTACAATTTTCGAGCGTAAAAGCATAAGAATTTTTGTATAAAGGAATAGTGATGTTAAATTCAGAATCATAAGAAAACATTAAAGATAGATTATCCTTGCTATTTTTATTGCTTTTATAGTTTAGCTGGTAATTTTCATTTTTTCCAAGATTCACGAAATCAAAGGTGCCTAATGTAAATTTTTCATAATCATATTTGCCTTTTAGGCTTATGTTTGAAATATCTACAATAACGATAGCTTCGTATTTTTTAAAATGATTAAGTAAATAAGATAAAAATCCTGAATCTGATTTACCTTTTTCATCTTTGAAAAAATATTCAATATTTTGAATAATAACAAGCTCTGGATTGATAGTTTTAATATAAACATCAAAATCTCTCAAAACACTATTTAAATCGCTGATATCATTAACTAAACTCCTTAAATACATAGGAGTTTCAAGTATTGTTAAATGTTCAAATTGATTTAAGCCGTTTATTTTTTTTCTGATATAATCATTGTCGTTTGTAAGGTCTAAACCTGTGAGATATAAACAAGGGATATTGAAATTTTGATTGTATTTCAATAAATGATATATAAAAGAATATCTTACAAATCCTTTTGACTCGTAAAATAAATAAATACCTTTATCAACAAGGTTATGCATCTGATTATCAATAAAATCAATTCCAAATCTAAAAGGGTTCATTCTTAGTCTTCCATCAATGAGATTAACTCATAAAATTTGTTTTTTGTTGTATAGACAATTTTCTCAAAATCATTAGGTTTAAAAGAAATATTATTAAATACAGAATGTGGTAATAATTCAACTAGACCGGAGGTTGATTTACCAAATTCCATTGATTTCGCGATATTGTTTGCGATAGCTACTATGCAAATCAAGGTTCTATCAATTTCGGAAACATCCGCGTCGATTGTGTGGTGATACCTGATTGTATTTGAGACATTTTCAGGAAATAACCATTGTTTTGCAAAAAATTCTCCAATTTCTTGGTGGTCTATCTCAAACACCTCTATTTCTAAATTGATAGAATATTGATGAGGGTTTGTTTCTATATTTTTTAAGATCTTATCCATATCATCTTTTTTAAAACAGAGAAGCATAAATTTACCTAAATCATGTAACAAACCGACTATAAAAGCCTGTTCAGCAAGGATAGGGTTAATCATGAGAGCGATTTGGTGGGAGGCAATTGCTGTTGTCAATGAATGTTTCCACAATTCGTTCATAAAAGGTAATTTTTGAGATAAAAATGATGTTTTCATTGCTTGTGTGAGCAAGATTTTTTCAAGAGTTTTATAACCTAATATTGAGATAGCTTGTTTTACAGTATGTACACTTTTTGAAAAACCGTAAAAACTTGAATTTGCCATTTTTAAGGAAGAACTTGTCAAACCGGGATCTTTTTCTATTATAGAAGCTATTTTTCCTACAGATGTCTCTGGGTTTGAGATAGCCTTTTTATACTCAGTTAGTATGTTCAAAGTAAAGAACATCCCTTGATTTTGGATAGTTAAACTTAAAAGTTCATTTAAAAAAAGAGTTTTATTATCCATCCATGCTCTCCAAAAGTCTTAAATTGCATACTGTTAGAAACAATGCGCTCATATATTCATCCTCGATACAGTCGCGAAATAAAAGTTTTTTTTGTTCTTCAATTTCTGTTTTCATCTTTTCTATTTCTTCATTGGAAAAAATTTTACTATGGTCAATAGGCTCCTGAACGAAGACAGAGCTTATATTTTGCTTTTTAAATATTTCTAATATAGTCTCGTCTAATTCAATGCCTGATTTAATCATTATCATCCCATCGAACAAAACCATATCTTCTGCTATTATCATGCCTATTTCTAATTCATCAAGTCTATAACTTTTCATAAACTATATCTCCTTTTGGGGACTCCCGTCTGCGAAGCCTAAAATATCAAAAAATTAATATGAATGTATACGATTAGAGTTCCAATCTCGACCTTTTTTCCAATAAAGTTCCAAAAACCCTATACCTCTTAAATTGTCAAGAGTTTTTTGATAAAACCTATCAAAATGTCCTAAATCATGTGAATCAGAACATATAGTAATCAATTTACCGCCAAGTTTTTTATACCTTAATAAAATTTCTGGTTCGGGTATATGATTATTAAAATCAACCTTAAAACCAGAGGCATTGACCTCCAGACAAATTTCTTTTTTTATCATTTGTCGAAATATTTCGTCAATGATTATATATACATGATTCTCATCAGGTATATAGACGGAACTATCGGATTTACTTGATACTTTACCAAGACCTCTTTTATAAATGCCTAAATGTCCTAAAGTATCAAACCCACCTTTTTTAACCATTTCTAAATTTTCTTCATAATATTCCGTTATTTCTTTTTTAGACATTGGCTTGGGTAGTCTCAACGATACATTTACACCGCTTCTGGTAACATGTAACGACCCAATTATATACTCAATTTTACAGTCAAGAAACAATCTATTGGCAAAATCTCCAACAATATGAGGTTCACCAAGTTCAATTCCGGTAATTATTTCTAAGTCAGGATACTCTTTTTTTATCTCAGCAAGCTCAACAACATACCTTTTTATTGGTAATAGACCATATTCTTTCAGTTCTGTATCAATCAAATCATAATGTTCAGTAAAAGCAATAACTCCATATCCTTTTTCAATAGCTTTCTGACATAACTCACGATACCCTAAAATACTATCAGAGCTGTATTTTCCATGTAAATGAGTATCAATTTTATTATTAGAAACTTTTTCAGTAAAATTATTTAAATTCAATATATCTATATCTCTTCTTTTTTAATAAAAATAAAACCACCATTTCTTTGGCAGATTTCCCCTGTCTCTTTATAACCCAACCTAATCCAAAAATCTTTGTTGTCGTCTGCTGTGATATAAATGTTTTCTACAGAAAGATTAAGCAATTCCCTTTCAGCATGATTGACTAATTTTTTGCCAATCCCTTTTTTTCTAAGTTCATTGACAATATAAACTTCTCTGATAAAACCCCAATCTTCTTTTTCGCACCAGTCACTGCTCGGGGAATCAATTTGATAAATAATGAATCCTTTTGCAATGCTCTTTTGTAGCAATATATCAAGAAATAAGTCTTTTGAATTGTATTGCCTCAGTAAATCATTGTAAATTTTCTCCAACTGCTTTTCAGTAAGTTGGAGATAATATTCATTGGAAAAACATTTGTTTAACATCTTTTTTATGTCGATGTAATAAGATTCTGTAAACTTAATTATTTCTAAAGAATTTTCCATTTATATAACTCCATTATAATCCTAATGAGACAAAAAAATTAAAAGATATATTTTGTCAAGAGCTTTTAGCTTTTCCTTATTGTATTTAATAATTATTATTTTTTTGTAGCAAAAAAATATTTATATATTAATAAAAAATTTTTTCTATTGACAAAAAACACAATATTAAAAAACTTGTTCTCTTGACGAAAAAAATAAAGAGGTAAAATGGCAAAGATATTTAGAAAAACCTTTCATGAAATATCAAGCTCATGGGATTTTAGGCAGTTATCCCGTAAGATTGATGAAAATAGTATTGAGTATGAAATCCTCCGCGATCAGGATGACAATTATATACTATCCTTTTCATTAAGCACTGCAAATAGTAGTTTTAACAATGTGAGGTTCATTTATAATGTGCAAGATGACGAATTAATCCATCATGATGCTGATTTAACGAACGATATAAGAAAAGGATATTACTACAAGTATATTGAATATGCCTATAACAATATCACTACCAACAAATTGCAGACTATCCAAACGACTGTATTTTCAAAAAGAGTATGTAAATTGAATGAGTATATCCAGACACAATATCAGAACATAATTTTTCAAATAGAGGGATTTTACTCAATTGATGAAGAGGTAATTAAGATATATTTTAAGAATTTAGACCCTGAGTCATTCAGTAGGTTGGTCAATTATTTATCAAAATTACCAGAAAAGATTACTCAACATAATCTCCTTCAAAGCATAAAAGATGTTGATGACATTTATGGATTTTTTACCATAGACGAATTGCTCTTTATAAAAGCATTGTTTATAGAAAAAAGGTCTGTCGGTATAAAAAACCTTTATTTTAGTGTAAATAAAGAATCATTTGTCCGTCTAATACCTTATATTAAAAATATACAGGCAAAATTTTCAATCATGGAAACAGGAGAAAAACTGAAATTTGCTGATGATACAATGTCATTGAATTTTTACATTTCACAGGTAGACCCCTATAATTTCAGGTTAGCTGTCTCAGAATCGCATACAATCCATCAGTTTTTTGTATATTTATCAACATATTTATTGATAAATAACACGATACACAAAGTAAATCTACCCTTTGATGATGAGACTGTAATTAGTATTTTCGAGAGTCGCTACTTTTTCAAAAAAACAGAGCTTGTTTATTATAAAACTATAGTAGGTAAGCAACTGTCTTTATTTAACAATTATCTCGATTTTGAAGAAAATATTGACTTTCCTGAAATATCAGATGATGAACCTAAGGTATTTTTCTTAATCAATAAAAAGAGAAAATCTCCTAAACCAGCAAACAAGGAAAATGCGCAAGAAAGTGAGGATTTGAGTGTTTCAGAAACAACAGAACGGAAAAATGAATATGGTCGAGATATACTGTCACCTAGAGACAAGAGAGGGCAGGGGCATTTTAAAGCGCTGGCAATTGCAAATAGAGAAATGCAAGCTTCCAACAACGAATCTGTCACACCCAAAGTAGACCCTTCTCCACTTAGCATCCATGCCTATTTTGAGTATGCCAATGGCAAAAAAATCCCGCTGACAATGGCTTTAGAAAAAATGAATTTATTTAAACTATCATTTATTGAGTCAGATAGATGGTATTATTTGCCTGATGAGCTTGTATACACTGTGAGTGATTTTGTAACAAACCATCTCTTTTTTAACCCCACTGATATTAACGAGTTTGATTGGGTAGTAACAAAAGCACAAGAAATAGTATATATCAAAAACAATTTATTTGATCTAGCTCATCCAAGCTGGAACATCGTCTTGTCTGAAAACTTGAAAAAGGATTTTGTGAAAACTATCAACCTCATTCCAGAAATTGAGATAACTTCAGACGACAATATAGATTGGTTTTCCTATAAAGTGGTTTATAAAGCTACCAATATTGAGCTGACTCAAGATATGCTGCGGCAATTTTTTTCCTCAGGAGCAAAATTTTTAACCGCACCAGATGGTTCAAGCGTTCGTATAGGAAATCGAGATATTTTTGATGAAATAGAAAGTATGTTAAATTTAAGCCAAAAAGATGCAGATTATTTTCATAAAATGGCAATATATAGATTGCCTTGGATATATGAACTCAGAAAATTGAATCCAGCAATAAATATATATGGTGATAAATACTTAGAAGATATGTATTCAGCTCTCCATAAAAGAGCCTTGAAGGATACTTTACACCCTCATTATATCCTAAAACCTATAATGCGTTCTTATCAAAAAGCAGGCTATGAATGGCTAAAAATGCTTGAAAATTTTAAACTTAATGGAATTTTAGCAGATGAAATGGGCTTGGGAAAAACTCTTCAAGCTATTTCTGTTTTATCAGATCTGCCACCTGATTCAAAAAGTTTGATTATTTGCCCTAAAACACTGTTATTTAACTGGGTAGCAGAAATTGAAAAATTTAATCCTCAATTGAAATACATAATTTATGAGGGCAATAAAGAAGTTCGGACAAATCTTTTGAAAACAGTTCCTGTGCAAATAGTGATATGTTCTTACAATTTGATACAGAATGATTTGGATGAGTTTGACAAAATATACTTTGACTATATGATCCTTGATGAAGCACAACATATAAAAAATCACATAACTCTCAGAGCCAAAGCGATAAAAAAAATAAAAGCAAGACATAAGCTTGCTATGACCGGAACTCCACTTGAAAATAGCATAGTCGAATTGTGGTCAATGTTTGATTTTTTGATGCCGGGTTATTTACCATCATTGAAAAAGATGAAAGAATATATGGTTTTACCTCCTCAAGTGTATACCAAAGAAGGCGTTGCAGCCACAAAACATGAAAACGCTCTTGATAAAATTCGTCAATATATAGCTCCTTTTATACTTCGTAGAAAGAAAAAAGATGTTTTGATAGAGCTTCCCGATAAGCAAGAACAGGCTATTTACTGCACAATGACAGAGAAACAAGAAAGGTATTATATACAAGTGTTAGAGGCTGTCCGCAATGAAGTTTTTGGTCAAAAACATGATGCAAGACGAAGAGAATCTATAGTAACCCTACCGCAAGGGGTCAAAAGTTCATCTACTTTGAATAAAGGAATAGGAACCGGAGCCTTTAATTATATTACAATGTTAGCGGCTCTCACACGACTTCGCCAGATCTGCGATCATCCGGGTTTAATCAATGAAGAATGGTTGAATGATGCCGATATCTCTGGAAAACTAAACACATTGAAAGAAATACTTGTAGATGCGGTCGAAAATGGCAGAAAACTCTTGATATTTAGTCAATATGTAAAGATGTTAAGGCTCATCGAAAAAATGGTCAAACAACTACAAATTCCTTATGATTACATGGATGGAGGCACAAAAGACAGAAAGAATGTGATAAACCATTTCAACAACAATGATAGAGTCAGACTCTTTTTAATCAGTCTTAAAACAGGAGGTTTTGGTATCAACCTCACAGCTGCCGATACAGTGATTCTGGTAGACCCATGGTGGAATCCAATGGTTGAAAATCAAGCAATAGATAGGGTTCATAGAATAGGACAAACAAAAAAAGTGCTTGTTTATAAGATGATCACAAAAGGCTCAGTAGAAGAAAAAATCATGCTTTTACAAAAGAAAAAAAGAGATTTATTTGACAATATTATAGATCAAGGAGATGTAGTTTTAAAAAGCCTTGATAATTCTGATTTAAGGATGCTGTTTGAGTATAAGGAGTAAATCTGAATAAATGAGCTGGTTTTTATGCATTATTAGCCAAAAACCTTTTTTAGAATGGGAAATTGAGAAGTTTTTACAGGTTCATCCACAAACTACAAATACTATAATAAAACCTGCGTTTTATTTTAGTTATAGTTGTAGGGATGAATTGTTATTTATTTCAAAAGCAACTGAAGATGACCCTACTATAAAATTGGTTATTGGCAAAGGTTATATACTAAAGGGAACAGGTTATTCGCAGGCTGATGCGAGTGATTGGAATAGACTCTTAAATTTTGAATATTTACCTTCGGATATAGATGGGCATTATCTAGCTTTGAAAATCAGAGAAAATTTCTTACAGATTACTTGTGATAAATTTGGTCATTACCCTGTATATTATATAAATACAGAGGATTATGTAATGATCTCCAATAAACAGCATTATATCTCACAATTGATGGGACAAAAACAATGGGATTATGCAGCATTGTCAGCACTAGCTTTGTTACCTTTACGACTCGAAAAAAGACCTTTTTTGAGACATTTATCCATGTTAAAAGAAGGCTCAACCTTAACTGTCGATAATAACACTATAGAAGTAGTAAATAGAGAGCTAAAATTTATTTCCAGTAATGATTCAGACACTCAAAAATATTTATTTTCTTTAAAAAAATCTTTTGAGCTACAACTGAAAGAAAAAGATTTTATCTTAATACCTTTTGAAGCCGATTATTCTGCAAGGTTTGCTTTTTCAATATGGTGTAAAAAAGAAAAATCGAAATGGGGTTTATATCATTTTAAACCACAAAACGCAAAAGAATGGGGTATAAAAGACGAAATTACTGACCCTGTCGAATACATTGAAGACTATGTATTAAGCAAACTCAGAATCCAAAATATTCCTGATAATCAAGACTCTAATAATCTTTTTTCACTTTATAAAGATTATGTTTTACATACAGGATTGGCGGATATACCTGAATATTTTTATCTCGCTGGGAGTTATGATTCTGAAACTAAATCACTGCAAAACGATATATACTTTCTCAGTCATCCAACTGAATGGTTGTTTGAAAAAGAACCTATAAAGAGATTGGAAAAATATTTCAAAATACTTAAAAGTAGGTCATTTACTGATTTTAAGAAGAATTATATCAGTAAAAATCATTTTTTCAGAAAAGAATTTTATCCTTTTTTAGTGAAAGGATTAAAGCAAAATTTTGAAGATTTTACAAGAAAAATGTATATTTCAGAAACGATTTATGATAAATACCATTTCTTGCTCACCAATCATCATATAAACAACAGAGCAGTTGGATTGGGTTGGTTAAATAAATATCGAAATTTTTTTAGTCCGGGTATGCTTTATTCATTGTCTTGTAGCCATTTACAAGAGAGGTTCGCTAACAATAAGATAATAGAAACTAGTTTGACACTACATTCGAGTTTTTCTGAAGATAGCAATGATTTTCCTATTCCAAAAGAGGTAAAATATACATACCCAAACTATCCCAATCTCAATTTTCAATATTTTTCATTGATCTCAAATGAAATTGGACTGATGATAGAAAAGGCTGAAAAAATACCTTATTATCATTTTTCAAATCTCTTAAAGATATTCAAGAAAGCTAAAAAAGGCAATGATAAATCTATAGAAATCATCATGAAATGGGTAGCTTTTGAAATATGGAGGGAGTTTATCGAGTAGTATGAGGATAGAAAATGTCAGTTAAAATACAAAATATTCAAAAAAATTCTATAGCAGCTAGTTTGCCCATCAAAAAAAGCCATACTATTGTCAGTATTGACAATGAGCCTGTTTTTGATATTTTGGATATAATGTATTATACACAAAAAAATCGTTTTACTGTTCAATACAAGGATGATAGCGAAAAAAATCAATCTTGTAAGGTGATTAATAATTTCGATAAACCTTTGGGGTATGAGGTTGAATTACCAGAATGCGAAACCTGTATAAACAACTGTATTTTTTGCTTTGTTGACCAAATGCCTACAGGGCTTAGAAAGTCTTTGTATGTTAAGGACGATGACTTTATATATTCCTTTTTTTATGGTAATTTTATCACCTTGACGAATCTTACTAAAAAAAATATAGATAAGATTGTAAAACAGCACCTTTCGCCTTTGTATGTATCGGTTCATACTACAGACCCAGAACTTCATAAACAAATACTCTGTTATGAAATTGATTTTAATATCATGGAGTCTTTGAAAATGCTTGAGCAGGCAGGGATCTGGTTACATGTCCAAATAGTTTTGATCCCTGATGTTAATGATAAGGATTTTTTAACTAAATGCTTGTTAGATTTGATAAGATTTGAAAATGTATTGTCTATTGGGATTGTTCCGATAGGATTGACAAAACATCGAGAAAATTTAAAAGTTTTGAGAAAAATCTCCAAAGAAGAAGCAGAATCCGTGATAAATCAAGTAGAACAGTCTCAAAATGTCACTGAAAACGGAATGTATATTTATTGTGCAGATGAAATTTTTATCAAAGCGGAAAAAGCTATTCCAAGTGACGAATATTATGGAGATTATGCTCAAATAGAAAATGGTATTGGGATGATAAGGAAATCTCATGAAAACTGGAAAAGATTGAAAAAAAAATATTTTAAACTTTTCGATAATAAGGAAGGGAATGCTGTTTTTGTTACTTCTATTTCTGGATACTACGCTATTGAACCAATTGTAAAGGAATTGCAGAAAAATTTAATAAATAAAAATGTCAGAATATCTGTAATAAAAAATAATTTCTTCGGAGAGGAAGTGACTGTCACAGGTTTGCTTACTTGGCAAGATATAAAAACTCAGATTGATTTATCCGACAATGAATACCCGATATTTTCCTCTGGGATTTTTAATTATGAAATGTTGTCTATAGATAATGTGCCAATGACAGAAATAAAGAGTCAAATTGGCAGAGAAATAATCGTGATAGATGAATTATTTTCACAATGGACTATTGTAAAGTGATAAAAAAAGGAGACGAAATATGACTAAAGTGTTTTTTTACGGGACAAAAACAAGTGATTTTCTAGAAATAGGCGCTATCGCTAGGTCTTTGTTGGAAAAAATTGTAGACGAAAATGATTTTAAATTTGATAATAATGTGCCTTTAAAGGTTCATTTTGGTGAAGAAGGGAATGTGACTTATGTTCCAGCTATAGCTTATGATGCTATTATTGACTATTTAGAGTCAAAAAATGTAAACACCAGCTTCATTGAAACCAATGTCCTTTATCGAGGGCAAAGAACAACCAAAACCCTACATTTAAAACTTGCTCATAATCATGGTTTTACCCGTGTTCCCATAGTAATTGCTGATGGAGAAACTGGGGAAAGCTATTATGAAGCTGAAATCAACAAGGAATATCTAAAAAAATGTAAATTGGGTCTGGAATTTCAAAATTACAATCAATTTGTTATTTGTTCCCATTTTAAAGGACATGTTTTAGCAGGTTTTGGTGGTGCATTAAAGAATTTGTGTATGGGTTTTGCAGCTCGCGGTGGAAAAATGGAGCAACATTCTCAGACTTTACCAACTGTCCTGGAAAGTAAATGTATTAACTGTGGAGTCTGCGCGGAACATTGTGATGCCGATGCCATAAAACTATTTAAAAAGGCTTACATCGATAAACAATTGTGTATAGGATGTGCCAAATGTATCGCTGTTTGCGTGACTGGGGCTATTTATCATGATTGGAACTCAGATCATTTCTTTGAAAAAATGGCTGAATATGCCTTTGCGGCTACATTGGGGAAAAAAAATATATATATCAATTTTGTCTTGAATATTACCAAAGATTGCGATTGTTTTTCCTCAAAAATGGACTTTGAAGCTGAAAATGTGGGAATATTTGCTAGTCTTGACCCTGTAGCACTCGATACAGCTTGTCTTGATGTTTTACAAAAAAATTCTAAGTCAAAAATTTTTGATAAAGGAAGAAAAATACTGACTCATGCTGAAAAAATTGGTGTCGGCAATATGAAATACGTGCTTGTATAGAATTTCCAGTAGACATTGGTCAGAATATTGTAGGGGCAACCCTATAAGTGTCAACTTTTAATTTTGATTATTCTTCTTTGAATATTCCATATGAATTATGGCTTGGTAGAAACGGTTACACACAAGAGATATATCCCGTAGGAGTCCGCTTCGAAAAGTCAAATATATTTAATAATATTCCTTACACACACCGAAGGTGTGTGGCTCTTTATAGAAACGATAACAAATATAATTCCCACCCCGAAGATGTCGGTTCAAGAGATATTGAGCTTGCGAAATAGCTCGCGAATTACTATCTACCTGTGTTAAAAAATAAGTTACAGGTAAATCACCTCGTAAGAACGAAAAAGAAAACCTCATTCTTACCTAATTCAATCAACAAAACAACCTCAGTAGTCAATGATTATCTCCAAAATAACCTAATTAACCTAATTTGTTTTATCTTATGTATTTTTCTAAATGAGGCTAATTAGGTTTATCTTGTGATAGCAGATATATTTCATCGTTTAAATTATGTGGAGCGGCGTGGTAGTGGCTTGAAAAAGATTTTTTCGATGTTTGACCGATAAAATGATTTTTATATCAATAGGAGGTAATAAAGCGAGGAAATATAAACTAAATTTTACACCCCTTAGACATTAACACATAAATATTCCTTTAGGAATTGTAGCTCTGTAGAAAGAGTGACAGACAAACGATAATATGGTGATTGACAAGAGCAATAAGAATCGAGAGGTTCACTTATGTTTCTGCGAGAGGCTGGAGGTGAAAATCCTTTGATATAATCGACTGGGAGGTCGGTCATTCAAATAATGAGCGACCTCTTACCAGATTAGAAATTTAAAAAAGCCCCCCATTCAGTGACCTCATGGGGGGCTTATTTTCAAGCCAAATGTAAAGAAAAAATAGCTATTATTTCAACAGAACCATTCTTTTGATAGATGAATAATCATCAGTTATCATGCGATAAAAATACATTCCACTACCAACTGAATTACCTTGTTCATCTATTCCGTTCCAAATAACGCTATGATTGCCAGATTCTCTGAAATCATTTACCAAAGTTTTTATCCTTTGCCCGCGTATATTGAAAATTTCGAGATTAACATTCCCTGCATTCACCAAAGAAAAACTGATGGTCGTCTCTGGATTAAAAGGATTGGGGAAATTGCCATGAAGCTCAGTGACAAGCGGCAATAGTGCTTCATCTGTCTCAGAAACATGAACATCTATACTTTGCTCAACAGACTCTCCGAGATTATATACCGCAATGACTTTCATCATATAAACACCTGCTGTAGAGAGATTGATATCGAATTGATAACTTTCTGAATCTCCAGCAACACGAAGACCAACAAATTCATCATCTACATAGACATTGAAATGTTGCAATGTAGCATATGTTTCTGCTTCTGGAGCGTCCCAAGTCAAAGATACTTGTAAAACTTGAGGTAGAGTAGCATGTAAGTTACGAACTGGATTCAAAGCAGGCAAAATCACTGATATTTGAACAGGATTGGACTCACCAGAACTGTAAACAGCAGTTACATTGTATATATAAATCCTGTCTACTACGACAATATCTTCATAAAATAAGTTTTGGATTGGCTGAGGATGCAAAGGAACTGGCATTTCGCCACGATAAACATTGTAGCCAATAAAGGTCAAAATTTCGTCATTTCGGACATCTTGTGATTGTGAGCTACGAGAAGTCGATATTTCTTCATTTTCTACATCTAAAACAACATCATGAACGAGTATCTGCCCAGAAGGAGCTTCCCATGTTAAGGTTATCTTATTACCTTCATATGTAGCATTGAGATTTTCTGGTGGCATCAGTGCTATAGCGTCTTCAAAATCAGATAGTCGCCTAGCAGTTATATGTGAGCCATTGGAACGCGTTGAGATGATGCCTGTGATATTTACTGAATTTGCTGGAATTAGAGTTCCAAGATAGTCTACACCTGCGAAATCTGTTCTAAAAACAAATTCTCCAGAATTGTCAGTAACTGGATAATCAGCATTGGTCACAAAATTTGCATTTATATTAAATTGAGCCGCATTTACTTTTACTAATCTTGCTTGATAAGTTTCAGTAGCATTTTTTATTTGCTCAAAGGTCGCTTCTACAGGCGTTATTGTATTACCAGAGGAGATTATCTGCCCAGAATTTATCGCTGGGATTAGCTGCAACATACCATTTACAAGAACAGTCCGTCCTGTCAGTCCAGAAACTCTATCTCCTATAGAGTATGTAGTAGTTATGATATTTTCGTTGTCATCTATCAAAATACCAGCATTATTGTCCTGAATATAGATTTGATTTCTGTTGTTTGGTAGAGTCATTGTTACAAAAACTTCGCCAGTGAGGTGGTAAATTTCGTCAGTTCCCGGTGTTTTTAAACGAAGATCTGCCAATGAACTCACTGCGGTAGGGAAAGTATAAAACTCAACTGCTGTTCCAGAAGGCATCATACCGCTCGCTTCGCCTCTATATCTCAAGATGGTTGTTTCACTTATCGTAATAGGAGCTGTATACAAAGTTCCCGTTGTAGCAGATGGATTTGAGCCATCTGTTGTATAATAAATGCTTGCTCCACTAGTCATTGTAGAAAGAGTGACTTGGAAAGGTGATAAGAAAGTTCCTGAGCCTGGATTTGCTGTAGGGGTCGAGACAAAATTGAAATCACTTGTTTCTTTGAAATAGAAAGTGATGTTGTCAAATCGAATTGTCCCATTTTGAGCATAGTTTGCTCCCAAACCAGAGGCATTGTATTGAACATCACCAGAAGGGAAAGCAGTCACAAAACGCACCCCAAAATCTGGATTGTTACTGATACCCTCTATGCCTATCAGATTAGCAGTTCTGAAATACCATGAATCACCCTCTTCTACTGTATACAACCCATTATCAAACTCAACAGCGCCAGTATTATCTGTAGGAAATACTCTTCTATTTCTCGCATTTGTTTCATTTGCTTCAAAATTTATCCAGTTCCAGCCATCTAATGTGTATTGTAGTCTCAATCTATTGGCTGCAGTGTTGCTATGTCTATTGTGCCATGACATTTCGATATTGACATAACCGGCTGTTGATACCTTTAAATCTATTCCAGCTGTTTCATTGGCAGTTCCTTGAGCTGGGTATGTTGTCGTATTTAATGCCCTTCCACCTTGACCTACTTCATCAAACCCAATGATATAAGTTGATGTCGTGCTACCAACCAGGGTTAATGTTCCAGCTCCTAACGAAGGTAATAGTGTATCGCCTTCAAAATCAAAAATTGTGAACGGAGTCTTGCCATACTCTTCATTTAGAGCAAGGACTTCCAGAATAGCTGCATGAGCGTTTATACGACCACCAGAAACTATTTGACCTACAAGAGGAGTCATTACATCGACAGTGTCGAGTATTATTTGCCTAAACATGACTGCGAGTTCAAGTGGTGGAAAGGCATTTAATAAATCTTCATTCGCTGTAGAATACATCAAGCCTACCAAGCCCATCACTATTGGTGATGCGTAACTTGATCCATTACCACCATTGGCAAATCCGTTGTTTGGGACTGTAGTGAATATAGCGTCTCCAGGGGCAGCGACACAGACCATTGTCGGCCCAAAGGCTCCTGTTCTGTTCCCGTTTCTATTTATCCTCGTAGTTTTTATTGCTGTAGGAGCTGTTACAAGACCTGGCATATCACCAAAAGTGTCTATATTTCTGGTTGGCTCATTGTCAATAGCTATATTGCTCATTATTCCAAGTTCTGCCACTTCATAATACATTTGATTCCAGACTGGATAATTGCTTGGCTGACCACCATCATGTCCCCATGAATTGTTTTGAGCTACAATATATGCACCAAGTTGCCCATTTGTTTGGTTGTAAAGATTTCTTAGCCTCCATAAATATCCCATACTATTAATAGCTTCGGAATTGAGGGCAGTACTACTCATGGAAATATGTATAGGCATAATTTTGACATTTTCAAAAAGCCCACCCAGCCCTGCACCTTGCAAACTATTGCCAGTAGTCTGGGCAGCACATCCTGAGACAACAAGACCATGTTGGTTTGTTCCGGGGGGATTTTGTGCTAAAGGTGTATTGGAATTTCCATTCCAGCCCCAATAATCGCAGACAGTAGGATTCGGGCAGTCAAAACCATGCATTTCTTCGCCCACTACATTATGGCAAAAACCTGTTTCATTTCTCCACCAACGAACATCAAGATGATGGATACTGCTCGGAACCATTGAGTCTACAACAGCCAAAATTATTTCCCTTTCGTTTCTGTTTTCTTCTGTTTGCGCGGCTGCCCAAGCAAAAGTAGCCTTAGTGTCGATGCCTACAGCTCCGCTAGATTGTCCTGTGTTTTTTAGATGCCATTGTTGATCAAAGTTTGGGTCATTAGGCATTAATTCTTCATTTCTATCTATCCTCAATTCTAAGTAAGGATTGAATTGAGCAAACCGAACAGCATTGTCCAGACGCACCATTTCCAGCATTTCCTCTTCATCGAATGAACGATAATTGAAGGTGTAAAGATAGATGTTTAGTTCAGGTACTAAAGCCTGTTCTTCCACCATATCCATAGCAGAATACCTACCCATAAAGGCATCTCTTGCACTACCTCTAACATGATCGTGGTGCATGACTATCAGATGCCCATGCGCTCTCTCTTGCGCTACTAAACCGATACTAACAACGAGTATCAAGCTTAAGATTAACAATTTTTTCATTGTTATTCCTCCGTTTTTATTTTATCTATTTTTTATTATTAATACACTTTCAGGTTTTGATCGAGTATTTCTACACTTTCTCCCTTAGGTCTGAGGATACCGATACCATTTTCCAAAGCCTCTTCTTCTGCTCCTAATTCAAAAGACATACCTGCTACTCCGAGTAAAAAATCATATTTCTCAAATTTAGGAAAAAGTTGTTTAAAAATGTGTAGTTTTTTTCCTAGCAGTTTTTCTACATCTTCTTTATTTAACTTGTATTTTATCTCTATCAAAGCGATTGTATCTCCATTATACATGATAATGTCATATTCACCTCTTAGATGATTGCCTTCTGGAAGTTTTTTGGTTTTTCTGAGTCCTTGGTCTATTTCATCAAACTCTCTGCCGCCATAGCTCATAGAGTTTTTCAAAGAATTAAAAAAATATGTCTCTGCAAGTTTGCCATTGCTATTGGCTATGCCACCAATTTGTGATTCTAATTCAGCCATTCTATTTAATGATTCTTTTGAGAGAGCTTCGAGTTTTTCCCATCTTTCTTTTGCTTCAATGTCAAGTCGTTCATTGATTTTTCGTAACTCATCAGTTTCTTTACGAATAGCTTCAGATTCTTGTCGAATAGATTCAGTCTCTTTACGAATAGCATCCGTTTCTCTACGGATTCGTTCTGCATCTTTCCTTATTTCTAAAATTTCTTCTTCATGTTTATTCATGATAACTCCTTTTTATTTATTTTCCATAAATAACTCAATACACTTTCAGGTTTTGGTCGAGTATTTCTACACTTTCTCCTTTAGGTCTAAGGATGCCGATACCATTTACCAAAGCCTCTTCTTCTGCTCCTAATTCAAAAGACATACCTGCTACTCCAAGTAAAAAATCATATTTCTCAAATTTAGGAAAAAGTTGCTTAAAAATGTGTAGCTTTTTTCTCAGTAATTTTTCTACATCTTCTTTATTTACCTTGTATTTTATCTCTATCAAAGCTATTGTATCTCCATTATACATGATAATGTCATATTCACCTCTTAGATGATTACCTTCTGGAAGTTTTTTGGTTTTTCTGAGTCCTTGGTCTATCTCATCGAACTCTCTGCCTCCATAGCTCATAGAGTTTTTCAAAGAATTAAAAAAATATGTCTCTGCAAGTTTGCCATTGCTATTGGCTATGCCACCAATTTGTGATTCTAATTCAGCCATTCTTTTTAATGATTCTTTAGAGAGAGCTTCGAGTTCTTTTCTGCTTTCTATCGCTTCTATTTCAAGTCGTTCTTTGATTTTTCGTAACTCATCAGTTTCTTTGCGAATAGCTTCAGATTCTTGTCGAATAGATTCAGTCTCTTTACGAATAGCATCCGTTTCTCTACGGATTCTTTCTGCATCTTTCCTTATTTCTAAAATTTCTTCTTCATGTTTATTCACATTTACCTCGTATCATATTTTCTCAAAAGTAGCTGTAAAATGTCTCATGATAGGAGCTTCCCATTTTATCTTCAATCCTTTGCATTCATTTCGTCTATTCCATACTTGTTTTAGTCCCCAAACTATCATATCTATATGGTTGTTTGTATAGACTCTCCTTGGTATTGCGAGTCTTAACAATTCAATTTTGGGAGGTCTTTCCTGTCGGCTCACAGGATCTCGATCTGCTAATACAGTTCCAATTTCTACTCCTCTTACTCCAGCTTCGACATAAAGTTCTACCCCGAGGACTTGAGCTGGATATTGTATTTGAGGTATATGAGGGAAAAACTTCATTGCATCAACATAAATTGCATGCCCACCAAAAGGTTCCAACAAAGGTATACCTGCTTTTTTTAATTGCTCTCCTAAATAAGCAACTTGTGATATCCTTGCCTGCAAATAATTAAAATCGGTGCCTTCTTCCAGTCCAGCTGCCAGAGTTTCCATATCCCTTCCACTCATGCCTCCATAAGTGATATAACCTTCGAAAATGATGTTAAATGTGCAGCATTCTCGATAAAGAGCTTCGCTATTCAAAGCGATAAAACCACCCATATTTATTATGGCGTCTTTTTTGGCACTCATAGTCATACCATCTGCATAACTAAACATCTCTTTTACAATTTCTTTTATGGATTTATTTTCAAAACCGGGATCTCTTTGTTTGATAAAATAGGCATTTTCGGAAAATCTTGCTGAATCAAAAATTAGTTTAATACTGTATTTTTTACATATTTCATGAACGGATTTGATATTTTCCATTGAAACAGGTTGACCACCGCCAGTATTACATGTTACTGTCAATACTACTAGCGGTATATTCTCAGCACCATATTTCTGGATAGTGTTTTCTAATTTATCTGGGTCGAGATTGCCTTTAAATGGATGATATAGCGTAGGATTTGACGCTTCATCGATTGTGCAATCGACACATATACCTTTTCGATACTCAATATGACCCTTCGTTGTGTCAAAATGAGCGTTACCCGGAACTATGCTACCCTCTTTTACAAGAGCAGAAAAAAGAACATTTTCAGCTGCGCGACCTTGATGAGTCGGTAATACAAAGGGAAATCCAAGTAATTCAGTTATTTTGTTTTTCATCTTTTTAAAGCTTTTTGAACCTGCATAAGCTTCGTCGCCTAACATCAAAGCAGACCATTGTTTATCACTCATTGCACTCGTCCCAGAATCAGTGATAAGATCGATATAAACATCTTCGGCAGAAAGATTGAATAAATTGAACTCTGCTTCCTCAATCTTTTTCTGTCTTTCTTCTTTACTCAACATGTTGATATGCTCAACCATTTTCACTCGCCAAGGTTCGGCATAAGGCATTTTTTCCATTTTATACTCCAAAATATTATATTTTTGTTAAAGAAAATATTTGGACTTGTTTTTGTCAATGATTTTATTTAGATTAGGTTTTTCTTGACAAAAAAACTTTATTAAAAAAACTTGTTTTAAGTCATAGAAAACTCTATGGAGAAAGACATGGAAAAATCAATAATCAATGGTGGCACTAAAAAAAAGAAACTCCCGATAGGTCATATCACGGTTTTGTGCTTGGGATTTTTGCCTGTTTAAAAATAGATACCAGATTCGAAGCAACAGAGAGTCCGGACTCGGTAGATATGATGTGATTTTGATACCAAACGGACCAATAAAAGCGGGGGAGAGAGGCATCAGCTTTGAATTTAAAACACTAAACGAAGCCCGCTGTGAATTCTTTTAATCCGTAGTGGCGTATTGCTTACGCCTGTAGTGTATAATGGACAATACCGTCGTTGCGAGGTTCCTTCTTGCTATCCTCACGAAGCAATCTCCGTGTCACTACCCCCTATCTCAGACCCCATATCGTAGTGGCGTATTGCTTACGCCTTTTATCCCGTAGTGGCGTAATGCTTACGCCTTTTAATCCGTAGTGGCGTATCGCTTACGCCATATTTTTATGTGAATACAAATGATTTAAAAGGTGTATGCAATACACCACTACAACTGTAGCCACAAAGCTGGACGAACTCCACCATTATGGTTGCTGACAAAGCTACCACTCAGGTAGACGATACCATCGTTGTACACACGAATAGCATTATGAGTACTGTCACCAGGCGAACGCAACCACCAAAAAGAAGCCGACCCATTAATAGTCGCAATCCGATTTGAATTGAATTGGTCATTTATATGAGATGCTCCCGGAGGCCTATTTTCCAATTGCCCACTATCCCCAAAATACTGCACTACTTCAGCAATGCTCAAAAGAAATATTCTGTCTTGGGTATTTAATCCACCGTACGTTCCAAACCATTGATTATTCAGATTTACATTTGTTACTTGAACTATCCGAGACCTATCTTCATTTGAAAAAGCACTCGAATTATAAAAATCACCATTTAGATATGCTCGCAAACTACACCTTGACCAGGTGATAGCTGCTTGTGATGTATGATAAACCCTCCGCTCTATTATATTTTCACTTACTATCAATGCCTGTCCACCTTGGATATCCAGCACTCGCCAGTTGTAAGCTCCAAACTCGATTATATCCCCTATATATGGTAAGCTAATATCTCTTAAATGCACAGCATGACTTACTGCATGCGATTGGACAGAAAAAGTCTCATCGATAAAGGGATGATAGCCAGAGTGATTGACTATCAAATAATAAGAACCAAAAGGAATATTAGTTAGTATGGCAGATGCACTTGTAGCTGTCTCTTGATATGCACCTCCTACATGATTTTGCAGAATCACCGTAGCTCCATTGACAGAGCCACCATCTGAGGTTGTGAGAGCGATGATGAATGTAGCTGTAGGGGCTGGATTCACAGCAACCTGACAAATATCTGTAAAACCGCCATCCAGAGTAGTTACAGTGATAGTAATAGAGCCTTGATTTATAGCAGTTACAACACCATTATCTGAGATTGTAGCTATTGAGCTATTACTACTTGACCAAGATACATTTTGATTTGTAGCATTGAATGGTGAGATTATTGCTGTGAGGGCTTCTGTATTTCCGATAAGTATTGAAGTATTTGTTTTGTTTAGAGCTACTCCAGTTACGGGTATATTGGGCGTATTAGAAGCAACAGTTACGACACAAATAGCAGAGAAATCACCATCAATAGTAGTAGCAGTAACGAGTGTCGAACCTTTTGCAATGCCTATGATTGAGCCAGTATCATTTACAGTAGCTACACTTTCATCACTGCTACTCCAGATTACACCTTTGTTTGTTGCATTTTCAGGTGTGATGATAGCTGTGAGGGTTCTAGTATCTCCAATTTGCATAGAGAGGGTTGTTTGATTCAAGGATACACCTGTAACTGCTATTGTTGGTTCTGTAGTCTTATTGTCGCAGCTATTGATCAGCAGAAACAGGCATGAAATCCCTATTAAGAGGAAAATGATTTTTGATGTTTTCATATAAACTCCATTATTTTATTTCATACAAAAAAAAATAAGGTTGTATTTTTGTCAAATATTTTTTGAAATATAGCGCTTATGTTGACACTTAACATATCTAGCTCCTCACAATACAACATTATCATTTCTGCTGTTTTAACACTTCTTCTTGACAAAAAAACTTTAATAAAAAAACTTGTGTTAAGAGATAGAAAACTTTATGGAGAAAGACATGGAAAAATCAATAATCAATGGTGGCACTAAAAAAAAGAAACTCTCGATAGGGGTCAGCGATTTTCGAGAAATAATTACTGAAAATATATACTTTGTAGACAAATCTTTGTTTATAAAGGATGTAGTTGATGGAATGAAAATTTTACTCTATCCACGACCTCGGCGCTTTGGTAAAACTTTAAACCTTTCTATGCTGAAATATTTTTATGATTCTAGAGAGGATAATTCTCATCTTTTTCATGGACTTGTAATATCATCAGAAACTGACATCATGGAAAAACAAGGCAAGCATCCAGTGATATTTTTGACTTTTAAAGATGTGAAAGAGGAAACTTTTGATGTTTGCCTCGAAAAAATCAGAACTACTGTTTCAAAATTATATAGGGAGCATCAGAATGTCTTATTAACAGATTCATTGTATACTGAAGACTATGACTATTATAAAAAAATACTTAATAAAACCGCTAGTCAAGCAGATTTTGAAGAATCTTTAAAATTTTTATGCCAAATTCTCTATGAACACTACAAATCAAATCCCGTCATCCTCATCGATGAATATGACACTCCTATCCATGCAGGTTTTTATCACGGATATTACGACAAGATAGTGAATTTTATGCGAGGATTTCTCGGTGCTGGCTTAAAAGACAATAATTACCTAGAAAAAGGTGTTTTGACTGGGATTTTAAGAGTATCTAAAGAAAGCATTTTTTCTGATTTGAACAATATTTCAGTTTATTCGATGCTGAGTGAAATATCTGCTGATAAATTTGGATTCACAGATGATGAAGTAGAGAATTTGCTTGTTTATTTTGATTCAAGTTTACCTTTTAGCGATGTGAAAAACCAGTATAATGGTTATAATTTCTCTGGACTTGATGTTTATAATCCTTGGTCGATATTAAATGCTATACATTACAATAAACTTGGTCATTTCTGGGGAAACACTTCAAGTAACAACATAATAAAAAAAATGTGCCATGAAGCAGATGAAACAGTAAAACAAGATTTGTCGATTATGATAGAAGGTGGAAAGGTAAAGAAATATATCGATGAAGAGATTATATTCCCTGAATTATATGAGAATAAAAACGCTCTCTGGAATTTCTTTTTAATGTGTGGCTATTTAAGATATGACAACTACGATGTGAATAATGAAGATGAGGAATCGAATGCAGAGCTATCAATACCCAATTATGAAATCAAGGCTCTTTTTAAAAGAAAAATAGTTCCCACTTGGTTCAATACCTCAGAAAAAACAGACGAAATCATAAATCTCGCTCACCACCTTGTAGACGGGAACATTGAAGTCTTTAAAAAAGAGTTTACAGAGTATTGTCTGACTACATTTTCCTATTTCGATGTCGGTGGCGATAATCCAGAGAAATTTTATCATGGCTTTGTGCTTGGTATATTTGCCTGCTTAAAAGATAGATACCAGATTCGAAGCAATAGAGAGTCCGGACTCGGTAGATATGATGTGATTTTGACACCAAACGACCCACTGAAAGCGGGGGAGAGAGGCATCATCTTTGAATTTAAAACATTAAATGAAGCCCGCGGAGAAACCTTTGAAAAGTCTATAGAATACGGTAGAAGACAACTGGTAGAACAAAAATACGCTCAGGAATTGCAAGCACTAGGGATAGAGGAAATAGTCAGTATCGTTGCAGTATTTAAGGGAAAAGAGGTGAGGATTGGAGTGTTTTGATTTTACTTGACATATTGACCCCATTAAAATAAAATGTAAAAAAAATATGATATAAGGTGGTAATATGAAATTAATAAAGCACATTTATTTGCTACTATTCTTTATTTACCCGTTTTTTTTATTTTCTGTCGATGTGAATTTCCAAGTTCGTGATTATCCAAACGATGATGGCAGAAGGTTGCTGATCACTTATGATGAAAGTGTTTTACAGGCAGAAAGCGTTCTCATTTATAGGAGTTTCGATGGAGAGGAATACGAATTTTGGCTTGAAAATCCTGAATCGAATACCCTGATTGATGAATTTGATGATTTTATCAAGAATCCTGTCCATTATCGTTTAGTGCTGATGCCGGTTCTTGATGATATAAATCAAATTCCTTACGCTCTCGATTTTGCAGATAGTGCGACACCCAAAGCTCAATGGTTCAATCGAAGTAGGATACCTTTATTATTATTATTAATTCTTTTTTGCGGGACCATCGTCTACTATATAACTCTTTCTGGCAAAGGAAAGGAGTTTTATATTCGCAAAATCAATGGTCTTGAGGCTATGGATGAAGCAGTCGGTAGAGCTACAGAAATGGGGCGACCTATTTTGTTTGTGCCTGGCATTTCTGACATCAGCGATATGCAAACTATAGCAGCTCTCACGATACTAGGAAAACTTGCCGAAAAAGTTGCTGAATATCACTCTAAAATCATTGTGCCTTGCAGAAATTCTCTTGTTATGGCAGCGGCAAGAGATATAGTGAAAGAGTCATATTTAAAAGCTGGTAGTGCTGATGAGTTCAATGCAGACCATATTTTTTATCTCACTGATGATCAGTTTGGCTATGTGGCAGGTATTGATGGAATTATGATTCGTGAAAAACCTGCTACAAATTTCTTTTTAGGCGGTTTTTGGGCAGAATCTTTGATCTTAGCAGAAACAGGATTTTCTATAGGTGCAATCCAGATTTCAGGAACAGCAAATGCGGCTCAGATACCTTTCTTTGTGGCTGCTTGTGATTATACCCTCATAGGAGAGGAACTTTTCGCTGCTTCAGCATATTTATCCAACAATCCACAACAAATCGGCTCACTCAAAGGCCAAGATTTCGGAAAAATAGTGGTGATAGTGTTAATCGTGCTGGGCGTTTTGCTTGAGATGTGCGGAATAACAGCTTTTAAGGCTTTTTTTACAGGATAAAAGGGAGGAATAATGAAATACAAACTACCACTTTTAATAGCTTTTTGTGCAGGAATCTTGATGATTTTATCAGAATTTATCCCTCGTAGACCTTTTTCACAATTAAGTGGCACACTTGAATCATGGTTTTTGATTATTGCAGGATTTGCTATTGTTTTAGGACAACTCAGTTTATTAAAATTAAACATAATGAAAGTTTTTTCAAAATCAGAAAACTGGCAATATCACCTTGCTGCAATCATCAGTTTCGCAGTTATGTTTCTTTTTGGTATACTCTTTGGAATGCAAAGACAAGCGGGTCTTTTAGGGCATGGCGAGATGTTAAGTAATCTCATTGGTTCAAAACCTTTTGATTATATATTTATCAACCTGTATCAGCATTTGATGGCAGCAATGTTTTCTTTACTTGCTTTTTTTATTGCTTCTGCTGCTTACAGAGCCTTTATTGCCAGATCTCTTGAAAGCACTTTGCTTTTGTCGGTATCAGTTTTAGTGATGCTAGGTAACACGAGTATCGGAGCTGCGATGACGAACAGTTTGCCAGCCTATTTACATTTACCAAATATTTCTGCTTTTATTATGGATTTTCCTAATACTGCCGGACAAAGAGCTATCATTATCGGTGCTGGTTTGGGTGTTATTGGAAGTTCTCTGAGATTGATTCTGGGTATAGAAAGATCATGGTTAGGAGGTAAATAATGAGTAAAAAGAATATTTCGCAGCATTCAGCTTCAAACGAAGGGAAACAAATATCAAAAATAGACAGAAGATGGATATTTTTGTTTATATTACTTGGAGTTTCCATTCCATTGTTAATACCTTTTGGTTTTGAAATTGAAGTAACTCCAAATGTCAAAATGGTTTACGATTTAGTAAACTCTGCTCATCCCGGTGATAGAATACTCTTATCCTTTGATTATGATCCTGCTAGTAAACCTGAAATCCAACCTGCTGCTGAAGCAATGATACAACACGCTATAGACAAGGATTTGAAGATTGTAGCTATTGCTTTATGGCCCATGGGTGTCAGCCTAATGAATGAAATTTATGAAAAGAAAAGTGATAATTTAAATTATGGTGTAAATTTTATTAACCTTGGCTACACTGCTGGGGGAATGGTTGCAATTCAATCTATGGGACGAAATTTTATTGATGTCTTTCCGCGTGATGCAAACGGAGATGATGTCAGAAATTTTGATATTATGAGAGATGTCAGAAACTTCAATGATTTTAGTTTTGTAGCTTCTTTTTCTTCCGGAACACCCGGTATGAGAGAATGGATTATGGTTGCTGGTGATAGTTATGGTTTACCTGTTACAGGTTCCACAACTGCTGTTAGCACACCCGGTTTTTTACCATACATAAACGAACAACGACAGCTCATAGGATTGATAGGTGGTTTAAAAGCTGCTGCCGAATATGAAAAACTTGTTGGCATTCCCGGAACTGCGACAGCAGGGATGGATGCTCAATCTATTGCACATCTGATCATCATCATTTTTATCATCATCGGGAATGTCGCTTGGTATCTAAATAAGCATAAGTCAAAAAAGGAGGCGTAAATGACTGATTTTTGGACAGTATTAGGTATCTGGATAGGAGCTTTAGCTACGCTTTCTATTTGGAGCTTTTTATACAAGGATAACCCTTTTTACAAATTTGCTGAGCAAATCTTCGTTGGTGTATCTGCTGCTTACTGGTTTATTTTCACTATATATAATGTGTTAATTCCAAACCTTTTTGACAAGCTAATTACTGATTTTAATAGTAATTGGTTATTATTGATACCCGGACTTCTTGGTATCATGATGTTGATGAAAATTTTTCCTAAGTATGACTGGCTTGGAAAATATCCCATCGCCCTGATGATAGGCACTACTGCTGGCCTCAGTTTGGTCAGATTCCTCGAAACTGATGTCATAAATCAAATTATCGCTACTATGATAAACCCCTTAAATTCTGGTTCAGCTGTCGTAGCGTTCGGACAAGTGATTTTAATCGTTGGAACCATATCTGGGTTAGTCTATTTTTATTTCAGCAAAAAACATGAAGGTTTTACTGGTGGTGTCGCAAAAACAGGTATCATATTCTTGATGGTCAGTTTTGGAGCCGCTTTTGGTTTTACTGCTATGGCAAGAATATCGCTATTGATAGGTAGATTGCAATTTTTATTAGGAGATTGGTTGGGATTATTGAGATAGAGCAGACTATTCCTTTTTTTAAAACATGACTCTTATGTAATGTTTTTGGTAAAATAAAGAGACAAGTTACCACGACCCGAACGGGGAAAATCCCCCCACATTTATGGGGCGGTTCAAGAGACTTTGAGCTTGCGAAAAGACTCGCAGAATTACGATATGCTGTCTGCAAGACATTAATTACTAGGGGGGAGAGTTGAAGTGCTCTCAATCTCTGTGCCTTCTCTGTCTATTCTGTGTTAAATAAAAAAAACTCTGTGTTTCTCCGTATTCTCTGTGGTTAAATTTTTGAAGTTATAGACTATCCATAGCCTTTATACTCTTGAGCCGATCACTATCAATATGTATGAGGAATGTCAATAAATAATTAAGTATCAGGAGTTGTAATTTGAGAGCCTTTTTTCTTATATTTATATGTATATATTTTGGAACATCGACTTTTGTTATATTGCATACAATGGATGTTCTGAAACCTTTTAAAATCAGATTTCTCTTTTTAATACTATATATTTTATTAACGTTTGCGATATTTCTCGGTAGAATATGGGGAAATCTCTTTCCTCTTGATGTAAGTGCTTGGCTTGCGAGATTAGGGTATATTTGGATGGGATTATTGGTTTACATGTTTGTTTGGAGTGTTATTTGGCTGATTTTGAGATTTTTTAGTATAGGTCCCGATCTTGCAATACATAGAATATTATTTTTTCTTGGAGAAATTATTTTATGTTTTACTATATTTTTGGTAGGATACACAAATGCACGCAATGTCCAAGTGATTAGACATAATATCGGGACAGATAAAGAATTAAATATAAGAATTGTTCAAATTAGCGATAATCATCTCGGTTTTATGAACTCAGAAAAGCAATTTAGGATAATTATAGAAAAAATAAATCAATTAGAACCAGATTTGTTACTCATAACAGGTGATTTTTTAGAAAACGAGCATAACTATGCAATAATCAATGATATAGGAAAATCTTTGACATCACTTAATATTTCACTAGGTATTTGGGCTATTCTAGGAAATCATGAGTATATTTCAGGTATTGAAACAAGCATCGACTATATGAAAAGTCTTGGGATTTCAATACTTCGAGATGATAGTGTTATGATAGGAGATAGCCTCCTTTTAATTGGGCAAGAAGATCAAACTATGCAAAGATGGGTAAATGAACCTTTAAAAGGTCTCGATGATTTACTTAGTTCGACTATCGAGAACGATGATTTATCAGTGGCAGAAATTGCTAAAAACAAATTTACTATCCTTATGACCCATCAAATAAAAAATCATAAACTCTATGAAAAAAAAGATATTGACTTAGTTTTATCCGGTCATACTCATTTTGGACAATATTTCCCATTTAATATCATTACAAAAAAATTATTTGATATAGCTTATGGTCTCGAAAAAAGAGGTGGTACATATATGTATGTATCGAGTGGGACAGGGGTTTGGGGACCTCCTATGAGATTAGGGTCTAGATCAGAAATAGTAGTATTTGATGTGAAAAAGGGGCTTGACAAATTATAGTGATAAACTTCCATTTTGGATTAGTATAGATATTATATTGGAAAATATTTCCAAATAAAATTTTTCTATTGAGAAATATTTTCTGATTTTTATTGAATGATATATTTCCTTTCAATAGCAATTACCGTAGCGTCAATCTCCGATTGACATAAACCCGTAGCGTCAATCTCCGATTGACATATATCGTAGCGTCAATCTCCGATTGACATATTCAATATCAATAATACTTATTTCATTTTTTATTCCTAACGAATATTATGACAACCTACTTTGTGGATTCCACTCATTTATGTAGATGTAAAATTGAACAAAAATACTTTGGCACTGAAATTGCTTTATAAAAAACTATATAAGAAAAAAAATCACAATGGAGGTAAAGGATGCTTTCAAATTTATTATTTAATAGGACTGTTGTTCCAGACCTTGAAAAGAGTATGAATGTTTACTCTTTAAGACAGAAGACTATTAGTAACAACATAGCCAATGCCATGACACCAGGTTACAAAGCATTGGAAGTTTCATTTGAAGAAGAATATAAAAGAAGTCTTAATCCTAATGCAGTTCGTGGACGCAGAACTGATGACAATCATTTACCTTTAGGAGCTAAAAATTTCAGCCAAATCAAACCTGTTGTCGGTTTAAAAGATGACCCTTTAAATGATTCCGGTTTAAACAATGTTGATATTGACAAAGAAATGGCTGAAATGGCAGAGAATATGCTTAGATATGAAATGAGCACAAAATTAATAGGAAAAAGATTCGCAAATATTAAAGGTGCGATTCGAGGGAGAGCTTAATGTTACCAACGGCTTATGTATCAAGATCGTTATTTAGTTCTATGGGCATCAGTGCCCAAGGACTTTCCGTTCAAAGAACCCGCATGAACACGGTTTCTGAAAATCTTGCCAATGTTGATACCACCAGAACTGAAGACGGAACACCTTACAGAAGAAAAATTGTTCAAATTGAAAGAGGAAGACAAGGTGAGCAATTCGCTGATGTTTTTCAAGACCCAAGAATTGAAATGGCTGAATCTGCAAATGCACATTTTCCTGCTCAGCCTTTCAGACACATTATGGACCATCCAAGATTTGGAACCCATGTTCGCGATATCATTGAAGACCCTTCGCCTTTTAGAATGGTCTTTGACCCAGCTCATCCTGATGCGAATAGCGAAGGATATGTTGCTATGCCAAATATTAATCCTGTTCAAGAAATGATTGACCTGATCACTGCTTCCAGAAGCTACGAAGCAAATGTTACTGCTTTAAATACTGCAAAAGATATGGTCAGAAATGCTTTAAGAATCTAACTTGTAACTTATAAAAGGAGATAACAAATGGCTATCAATATCACAAACAATTATACTAATCCGCAAGTCACCGTGATGAACAAGTTTCATAATGCTTATAAAAAAAATGTTGACGAAAAAGTGGCTATGCCAAAAAATAACGCAAAAGACCATATAAGTGATGAAAATGTGAACAAAATTAGCAGTGATATACGCGAATTTTTAAGTATAGACGAAAAAAAAGTGCTTAAAGAGGTGTTTGGTGATTCTAATGTAGAAAAGAACATTTCTTCACCTTATAATAGCACAAGATATTCTGATTTTCTGAAAGGAAGTCAGATTGATATAAGATTGTAAAAATTTACGAAATAGCCATTAGGCAATAGTTTATAGGAGGAATAAATGTCAGATCCAAGATTGAGTGCCATAAACCAGCTTACCAGTGTAGGACAAACTATACCTACTCCCAGAAGCGGTAATGTGTCTGGAGTTACTTTCAATGACACTTTGAAAAATTATATCAATGAAGCAAATGATTTGCAATTAAAAGCTGACAGGGATATTCAAAGAATGATTGCTGGTGAGGAAATTGATGCTCACGAAGTCATGACTGCCGTAGAAAAAGCAAATATGAGCTTTGAAATGGTCATGGAGATTAGAAATAAAATGCTCGAAGCTTATCGTGAAGTCATGAAAACTAGTATGTAGATTAAATGATTTAGTCTTTACAAAAGGAGTAAAGGTTTATGAAAGAAAATTTTCAACATGTTTTGGACAAAATAAAAGAAGTTTACGCTCGCTTAGAATTGCGTCAAAGATTGATGATTGCTATTCTACTTGCTGTAACTTTTGGGATAATAATTTGGATGATTTCCTGGTCTACAGGAACTGAATATGGTCTATTGTTTTCTAGACTTACCGCAGAAGATGCTCAAAGAACTATAAATAGGTTAAATGAACTTCAAATCCCTTATCGCCTTCGTGATGAGGGAACAAGTATTTTTATTCCCCAAGATAGGGTCTATGAGATACGAATTGCTCTCGCCTCGGATAATATTGGCATGAGAAATCACGGAGTTGGGTTTGAAATATTTGATAGAACCACGCTCGGAACCACAGAATTTGTTCAGAGAAATGTCAATTGGCGAAGGGCTATGGAAGGTGAACTACAAAGAACTATAGCTTCTATCAACGGTGTGGAGGATGTTCGTATCCATTTAGTTTTTCCTGAAGAAAGAATATTTAGAGAAGACCAAAGAGAGCCTTCCGCTGGTGTATCTTTAAGACTTTCCAGAAGATTGAACGAAAATCAAATTCAAGGGATTACAAACCTTATTGCTTCTTCTGTAGAGGGTTTAGACCCTTCTAGAATAACTATTATTGACCAAGACGGGCGAACCTTGACTGAAAATTTCGATGATAACCTCGCTGGACTTTCAAATCAACAACTTAGAATTCAAAATCAAGTAGAAAATCAATATCAGACAAGAGTCCAATCTATGCTTGATGAAATGCTCGGTTTTGGTAATTCTGTTGTTCGTGTCAATGCTGTTGTAAATTTTGACCAAGTTGAAACCACTATGGAAATTTTTGACCCAGATGGGCAAGTCGTCCGTTCTGAAGAAATTTCATTAAACAATATAACAAACCTCAGAGACAGCGTTGCCACTGTTAATGAGCATCAAATTACCAATTTTGAAATCAGTTCTACCGTTTCCACTAGAAGAAACCAAGTCGGCGATATCAAAAGACTTACTGTATCCGTAAATGTGAACCATAGAACAAATCGAACTCTCGAAAATGGTCGAGAAACTATAGAGTATATTGAAAGATCCGAAGCCGAACTAAACCAAATAGACGCTCTTGTCAGAGGTTCAATTGGTTTTGACCAAGCTAGAGGTGATCTCATAGTTGTTAGTAATATGCTCTTCGATAGAGCTGATTCTGAATTCGCTAGGGCTGAACGCGAAAGACAAGAAATGATTAGGCAATACATTGCTCTCGCTGAAAGAGGTGCGGTGATCGTTGTTTTGATTGTTCTCGTCTTAGTTTTAATTTCTCAATTCAAGAAGATATTTGCTAAGCCAGAGGAAGAAGAAGAAGTCATTGAAGAAGAAGTAGTAGAAGAGGAATTATTGGAGCCGGATTTGAGACCAGCTTTTGTTGAAGGTGTTGGTCCAGAAGGCTTTTATCCTGAAGGAGATGAAGGTATGCCAATGGGAGATTCAAAAATCCAGATGACATTTAAACCTATGCGAGACATAACTATAGAGCAAACTGAAGCTATGCTCTTGCAAGAAGCTGTACAGAAATTTGTCATAGAAAATCCAGAAGTAGCTGTTAGGTTGATTAAAAGCTGGCTACTTGATAAACAATATGGACAGATAGGCTAAAAGTTTTTTGATGTATTGGCTTTATTACCCTCCCTGTATGCTCCCTGTAGGTTGCATTCAGTATATATATACAAAATATGCAGTTAGCCAATACATTCGAAACTCACAAAGGAAGGATTTATTATGAATTTTGAGTTTAAATTTGATAAAGACCAAAGCGAACTCTATCAAAACATGTTGAAAGGTTATGATGGACTGACAAAAACAGCCATTTTGATGATTGGGCTTGGAAAAGAAGCCTCTTCAGTTTTATTTAAAGAATTACCTGACACTGATGTCGAAAAAATTACTATTAAAATAGCTACCACACAATTCATAGAACCAAAAATCACAGAAGCTGTCTTTGAAGAATTTTATGAAATGATAAAAGCGCAAGAATTTATCAGCCTTGGTGGTGTTGAATATGCAAGAGATGTTTTAGAGGGTGCTCTTGGTGATGCTAGAGCTTCCGAAATTATCAAAAAAATTCAAAGAATGCTTCAGGTGACTGGTTTCAATGTCTTGAAGAAAGTCGATGCCACTCAATTAATGACTTTTATTCAAAAAGAACATCCACAGACCATAGCCTTAATTTTAACTCAGTTAGAGCCGATTCAAGCTGCCAATGTCCTTGGCGAACTGCCAGAAGAGCTAAGAAACGATGTTGTTGTGCGTTTTGCTTCAATGGAAAGAGTGTCACAAGAGATGATTTCTCATGTAGAACAAATCATCGAGGAAAGAATAGACTTTTCACAACAAGGAACTCAGTTTGGTGGCGTTCGTGCTGCTGCTGAAATTATCAATTTGGTAGGTTCTACTGTCGAAAAATCAATCCTCGAAGCTATTTCTATCAAAGACCCAAAACTTGCCCAAGAAATCAAGAACCTTATGTTCGTTTTCGAAGATATCGTTTATCTCGAAGACAGAACTATTCAAAATATCCTCAAAGATGTTGACCAAAGAGACTTGGTTATGGCTTTAAAGAGTGTTGAAGAGGATGTTCAGGCTAAAATATTCAAAAATATTTCAGTTCGAGCTGCTACTATCATCAGAGAAGAAATGGATTATACCGGACCTGTAAAACTCAAAGACGTGGAAACTGCTCAACAAAATATCCTTGATATTATCCGTAAAAAAGAAGAAACAGGTGAAATACAACTTTCAAAGGGAACTGAGGAGTTTGTATAAGTAATATTTGGATAAAGTCTATTTAAGAGGCATAAAATGAGTTCTAATAAAGAGATGGAAAAAACTATCGAAATAATTGAAGAACAGATTTTCTCTGAAGAAAACGAAGATATATTGCTTTCAGAGGATTTTGACGAGACTGTTTTTGATGATATTATAGAGGATAATACGCTTTCTGAAGAATTGGAAGATTCTACTTCAGCAAATGATTTGCCTCAAAAGAAGATTATTAAAGAGAATGATCTGCCTTATTATCAAATACCTGATTTTACTTTTGATATAAACCCCGGTTTAGAAGTTAGAAACGCTTATTTTACTGATGAAGAAATCTCTTATGAAGACTCTATTTTTTCAAAATCTCAATATTTCTTGATAAATAAAATGCTGAATGCGGAGATTGAAAAATTGACCGCTGAACATAAAGAAAAACTGGATACCGAAAAAAGAACAGCTTGGCAAAATGGAAATCAAGCAGGTATAAAACAAACCCAAAATCAAATGCTGGCTTCGGTTCAGACTGTTATAGAACAACTCGAGCTATTGATAAAAAATTTAACTAAATACACAACAGTTTTTATGGAACATTATGAGCAACAAGCTCTGAAACTGATGATAAAGATTGCCAGAAAAGTTATTGATACTGAAGTAATTACCAATCCAGAAATTGTCTTAAACAATTTAAAACGCAGCCTCGAACTTCTCAATGAAAAAGAAGAGATAAAGATATTAGTTAACCCAGAAGATATAGCTATCGTTAATGAAAATTTACAAAAATTATCTCTTTCAATAAATCTACCAGAAAATATCGAGATAGTTTCCAATGAAAATATTCTTGCTGGAGGATGTAAAATCGATTTTAAAGTAGGCTCAATTGATTCAGACCTTGAAACTCAATTTGAAGAAATTAAAAGACAGATTTTAAAAAATGACTAATATCGATAATACTATACCTGATTCCAATATCAATGAAAATGAGCTTATTATAGAAACATTATCGCCTGATGTAGAAAATTTTAAACATTTAAATTTTGAAAAATACTACGCTATTATTGATAAAATCAATCCTATTAGACAAAATGGAACTGTCTCTCAAATCATTGGTTTAATAGTAGAGTCTTGGGGACCAGTAGCTTCTATAGGAGATGTCTGTTATATTCATACAAATGACAAACAAGTTCATCTCGCTGAAGTTGTAGGATTTAAAAAAGACAAAACTTTATTAATGCCTCTGAATGAACTCTATGGCATAGCACCCGGTAATAGAGTATCTACATTTAGAGAACCTTTTTCAATTGGGGTGGGTTTCGAATTGCTCGGAAGAGTGCTTGATGGACTAGGAAATCCTATAGATAAAGGAACTCATTTAAATCTTCATGAAAAAAAATCTGTCTATGCTTTACCTCCCAATCCCCTAGAAAGGGAAAGGATTAAAGAACCACTACAGCTAGGTATTAGAGCAATTGATGGACTATTAACATGCGGAAAAGGACAAAGAATTGGTATATTTGCCGGTTCCGGTGTCGGAAAAAGCGTAACTCTCGGCATGATGGCAAGATACACAAAGGCTGATATTAATGTGATAGGTCTGATAGGTGAGCGTGGAAGAGAAGTCAGGGACTTTATTGAAAGTGATTTAGGTGAAGAAGGTCTAAAAAAATCAGTTGTGGTCGTAGCTACCTCCGATCAAGCCGCTTTGACGAGAGTAAAAGGAGCTTTAGTAGCAACTACTATAGCCGAATATTTCCGAGATAAAGGTTTGAATGTTCTATTCATGATGGATTCTGTAACCCGTTATTGTATGGCAATGAGGGAAATTGGCTTGGCTATAGGTGAACCACCCACCACAAAAGGATATACCCCATCTGTATTTGCATCATTACCTAAATTGCTTGAAAGAGCAGGGACTTCAGAAAAAGGAACTATTACTGGAATATATACTGTCTTGGTTGATGGAGATGATATGGATGAACCTATTGCAGATGCCGCTCGTTCTATATTGGACGGACATATTGTCCTTTCAAGAAAAATTGCTTCAAAAAATCATTATCCAGCTATTGATATACTTACAAGTATCAGCCGTGTCATGAATGCAGTCATCACCCGTGAACACCGCGATATTGCCTTTAAAATAGTTGAACTCCTTGCTATATATAAAGATGCAGAAGATATTATCAATATAGGCGCATATTCACCCGGCTCAAATCTAAAAATAGATCAAGCAATAGCAAAGATAGAGGCTATAAATAATTTTACCAAACAGTTTGTCGAGGATCACTCAGATTTTGAAGAAACATTGGAATTGTTGAAGAAAATATTGTAGTATATATATTTTTTTCAGTGCGTCCCTCTCCACTATTCTCCTACTGCTTTCAAAATCCAAGCCTCAATAATAGGTCTAAATATCTCAATACATTCATTCACAGAAATTAATATAGCCTCACTAGTCATGGTAGCCCCAGTGATTATCTCAATGTCATCACCCTGTTTGAAGTTTTGAAATCTTTGTGGAAAACCCATTGAAATCAATCTGCTTATATAACCACGCGTTTCTTCACTATCTATGATTTCCAAGCTTTCGACCGTTAAATCATTTTTAATGATAATACCCATTGTTGTTGTGCCTCGATAACCTGTTACCATAGAATAATCGGTAGAAATAATAAAAAAACGAGTGTGATCTAAATCTTCTAAAACAGCGAATTTATATCCATCATAAACAAAAGTCTGAAAATTGTCTGTTCTAGCAACACTGCCGATATGAGCATTATATTCAGAATCATAAAACTCTAAGAACTCGCTTCTCAACAAGCTTATGTTAAGAATAATCAAAATATAAATTAAGTATTTTTTCATCCTAATTTTTTCTCCTAAATTGTTATGTGAGTTTTTGCTTCATTTTATCCTTGATTCTACTACTATCTTTCTGTTTCGGATATTATGAAAGGTATTGGTTTCATCTAGTTATAAAGAATGATCGAGTAAATTTTTGATTTATTAGGTTAATAGTGAATAAATTCAAAAAATCTCTGATCAATCTCCAAGTATTTATCGCGTTGTCAATCTTAAATTCTGCTCCACAACAGACATCTCAGCATAATTTGGATGCTCCCTTCTGACAGTTTCGAGTATAATTCTGGCTTGCTCTGGTCTGTTTTGTCGAATATGTGTCATTGCTATTTTTACTTTAGAATCTATTGCTTTACTTGAGTTTGGGAACTGATCCAAAACTGTTTGAAATGAATTTCTAGAAGCAGTAAAATCTCCCATATTAAAAAAAGATTCTCCAATAAAAAAATGTGAATTTGCTAAAAAATCTCGGTTTGTAGTCTGAGTTGTGATGGTTCTGAAACTGTTAATTGCAGAAGAAAAATCCCTTCTTTCAAATTGTCTAGTGCCTTCATCATATATTCTACTAACATCAACTTCAGAAATTATGTTTAGAGAACTTGTCTGTGTTGTAGAAACATTTGTTTGTGGTAGCAGAGTTGTGTGTTGTGATGCGGGCGGATTGGAAGACTCGGTTCGTTGATTCTGAGTTTGGCTATTAATCTCAAAATCAATCATCATAACTTGTTCTGACAAACTAGCTAAACGAGCATCGTGGTTTGAGAGTCTATTATTTATTTCCTCAATTTGAGATACATTAACATAACACGAAGCCAAAGAGATTAGGGCTAATCCGAATATTAAATACCTTTTCATTTATACCTCCTAAGTATTTTCGCAAAATTTGTCATAAAGCAAATTTTGTCAAGTAAAAAATAAAAAACCAGAAAAATGGGTAAAATTTCTGCTTTAATAGTAATTCTAATATTCATTATAAAATACATAAAATATGGATTTATAAAGATGGAGTTTAGTTATATTTCAATGAAGTCATAACAATGAAATAAAAAAAACGCTTGACTATTTTAGGCAAAGAAAAAAATTAACCCAAAACTTGATATAGGCTTGATAATTATTATCAAAGGGAATAAAAATAATAAAAAATGAACAATAATTTATGGTATCAAAGAAACTGGTATATATAGTTTTTTTCTTGTTAAATGTATTATTGGTGAAGTCTCTTCTCTGTGAGGAAAACCATATAAATGGGGATAATCAAAGTATAGACAACACATCACATATCAATAATGAAGAAAATCAAACTTCATCGGAGAATGGTGATAATAATCTGGAAGAAAACATTGAAAATGAGGATTTACAGCAACATCCAGAAAACATGAATGGATTAATGTATGATTTTGAAGAAACAGAAGGGCTTCAACAACGGCGTCAAAGAAATAGAGAACTTCGAGAGATAAATTTCACCAAAGACGATATTGTAAGGTTTGCAGCTGAGGATATGGAGCGAATAGTTTACACAGAAAGCCTTTATGAAGTTCCATATCAAGATAAATTGAAGATAAATAATATCTGGTTAATCAATACGCAATTACCCTTAAAAACATATACTCGTAAATTGACAAATTTTGGGCATTTAGAGGATAATAGATTTAATAGCGAATATTATCCTTATGAGGTTACTTTGACGCGTTTGTATGCAGGCTTGGGAGATTTTGATAAAGATTTTGCACATTTGACGGTTTATAAAGACGATTTATTCACAATACCGAATATAAATTTTCGTGGCGATTTTCGAGGTCGTGATGAGTATAAATATGGCTTCAATCATAGGGAATCTGACATGTATATACAGGTGAGATATAGAATCGATGTAGGAAAGCCCTTTCACTTCGTTCAAGGTGACAGAGAGGGGCAACAAGGTGACAGGGAGGGGCAACAAGGTGATAGGGATGGGCAACAAGGTGACAGGGAGGAGCAACAAGGTGATGGGGAGTATAATTATGAGGCAATAGAAGAGAACGCTGAGTTGCTACAAGATGAGGATGGAATCGATGTTGCTACAATTTCCCCCCCCTACCCCCTCCATAAATGTGGGGGGATTTCAGACCCCTATCAATGTGAGGGGATTTCATCAGACATTGATATAGAAATGGAGATATTAACAGAAGATTGTCAATTAGCTGAAGAGAAGAGAGAAAATGAAGAGGAAACATTGATTTCTTCAGTCTCTCGGGAAGAAAATGGCTTAGGGCAACTAGAAGCAGATTTTCACGGAGTAAAAACATATATAGATTTTACAGCAATGTATCTTGATACCAACCGTGATTTAGTGGCTCGACAGTATTTTTTGGAGAAAATATTTTTATTACAGAATGAAACAATAACCGAGAATTGGCAGTTTATAAGTTTAGATGTTTCATGGAAATATTTGTTTGGGAGTGCATTTTTATCGAATAATCGGATCAATTCAAATAGAACATCCGATCGAATACGATGTGAAAATTTAGGATTGGTGTTAGGTTTGCAGTATGAAAATAAATTTCAAGAAATAAAGATATCTTATCAGAGGGATGTAGGAAACAATGAAATGAATTGGGCAGAAGGGGCGGATATAGTATATTCAGAGGAAAAAACAGAAGACAATATACTGGGATTGTCATATAATTTGAACCATGAAAAGTTTCAATCTGAGTTGAATATAATTCTTTTTGAAGACATATCGCGAATCAATATGCAGCAGAAGTCAGTTTGGGATTTTCATAGGAATATTAATATTTTGACAGATTTAAATTATTCAGATGTGGTAAGACCATTTTTGAAATATCGAATAGAGAATCATATTTTTCGTGAAATGAAAGGTGGACTGAGAATAAAATATGATAAAGAATATATATTTACTTCTAACCCTGAAAAGGGAGCATCGTTTTTTGTTAATTCCGACAGAATAGAAACGACAATACAGGCAGATTTTATGCTTGGGGAAAAGAATATTTCTCAGTTTAGGAGCATCAATAATCCTACAGAAGAAATGCAATGGTTGCGGATAAAAGAAGATTTTATGACATTTTCATCAGACATTAGTGCTTCCTTGAAAATATATGATTTTGTGCTTTTTTTGAATAATAGGTTTGAATATGACAATTTTCAGGAACAATTTTATTTATTACCGGAATATTCCAATACATTGGAATTATCTCTGGCATGGTATTTGAGGCATAACAACCAAATGAGAATAGGTTCTCGGGTTTCCTTTATGGGTGATGTTATCAATGATTCTGGAGTATTACGGCAGTCAAATCCGGTAGTAGATGCATATTTTGCCTTGGGAATTACAAAACTATTTGACATAAAACTGGAAATAAATAATATATACAGAAATATGATATTTGGTAACGAAATATTGAACGATTATCACATAAGTTCTTATTTAGTATGGTATTTTATAAATTAGAGGAAAGATTAAAAAATGTTAAAAAAGATACTATTTTTAGTTTATATAATATTGGTTTCAATTGCCTTGGAAGCAGAGGTATATTATTTAAATGATTTGATAAATCATGGATTGACTAGTTCTACGAATATAATGCGGTCACAAAATGCTATCCAAAACAGCAGAGATAACCGAATGAGTGCCTATTTAGATTTATTGCCAACAGCTAATATCACTGCATCATATGTGGATCCGGATGGATTAGGAGATTATAGTTCTTCATTTTCTATAAGTAAATATTTGTCCTTAAATGAGCCAACATATTTTAATCTCCGACGGACAGCACTCGATAGACGCATAGTCGAATTGAGCCACGAAAATAGAAGAAAAGAGATAGCGCGAGATATACTTTTTTCATATATCAACATAATTCAACAAGAACGAAGCATTCGCATAATAGAAGAAAACCTCAATCAGCAAAGGCGAATGTTTGAGCAAACTAAGATACAATTTGAAAGTGGTAGACGAACAATATTTGAAGTTCAAAATATTCAATTGGATACCTTAGACACCTATATTCAATTGGTAGACTTGCACAACAGCCTTGATTCACAAAGAGAGAATCTATTTTTGATATTGAATCTTGAAGATAAGGGATATCCATTTGAAATCATAGATTTTGAGATATTACCAGTACCTAATATTTCAGAACCACGAAACCTAAATATAGAAATATCAGAACTTGGTTTGGAAATGAATAGGAATAACTTGACTCAGCAATATTTAGGACAATTACCTAATATATCTGTAGGATATAGTTGGTCAACGAACGCCGTTAATCGCTGGTCATCGAATTGGTATGGATCCTACAATATAGGGACATTTATGATAAATTTTTCATATCCAATATTTAATCATGGTTCAAATATAGGTTATCGCATCTCTAAGCGTAGTTTCAATTTAGAAAATCAAGTATTCGAAGAAGAAAAAGAAAGGTTTTCCTTGGAAATAACTCAAATAATAAATGATTTAAACAGGCTTATCCAGACATACGAGCTACATCAACAAAGATTAGAATTAACAAGAACTAATTTGAGGATGGCCGAAGAAAGATACATGCTTGGGGTATTGAGCAATTTGGAGCTTATCGAAACTCGGAATAGTTATCTGAATGCAGAATTTCAGTTGATTAATCAGTTTTATTCAATCATCAGACGGCAAGAGGAGCTGAATTTTGCGTTGTCTGGAAAGATTTTAGGAATATGGTAAAGAAATAAAGGAGTTTTATATGAAAAAATTCATTATAATATTTTTAATTATCGGTGGTTTGGTAGGTGGCTATTTTATCTACCACAAAAGCGAAAATGTAGAAGAAACAGTCCAATTTCCGAGAACCACAGTAACAAGAGGGACAATTAGTATACGGATGGAAGAGACAGGGGAAATCCAACCTCAATCAATAGTATCCATCCAATCTCGAGTGACAGGGCGAGTAGTTCATCTTTATGTAGATGAAAATGATTTTGTCCGTGCAGGTCAATTGATAGCAGACATAGAGCCTGATTACAATCAAGCTCGCACGATGGCAAATATTCGTAATGAACTTCGGTTAGCCGAAATACGGTTACAAGATGCGACAATTAACTTAGAAGAAGGTACAACTCTCTTTGAAAACAATTTTATATCAAGGATCGAATATCAAAGATTACAAGACAATTTAGAAACAGCGAAACTTGATTTGGACATAGCTCGTCAGCAATTTGCATTGATTGAGGATATAGAAACGAGAGAGAACATATCAAGGGTTTATGCAACGACGACTGGCACGATAATCGAAAGAAATATAGAAGAAGGTGAAATGGTGACTGCAAGCACGACATCATTTGGGGATGGCACGATATTGATGCGGGTGGCAGATTTGACCAATATGGTAGTAAATTCAACAATAAATGAGGTAGACATCTCAAAAATATCGGAAAGAATGACAGCTACAATCAGAATCGATGCATTTCCTTATGATACTTTTACAGGTTCAATTTCTCGCATAAGTGCACAAGCTCGAATCGAAAGCAATGTGAGAGTGTTTCCTATCCAAATAGAAATCGATCAAAGGGACAATCGATTGCGACCGGGTTTATCTGCGAATGTAACAATATTAGGAGAGACTCGGGAAGACATATTGGTCATTCCCATCCGGGCAATCTTTAGCGATGTATCTGGTAGTGATATAGTTTACAAAGTAGAAAACGATACAATCGGACCTCCAGTCTTTATCAGAACGGGCATAAACGACATGCAAAGGGTTGAGATACTTGAAGGTCTTCTTGAAGATGAGGAGATATCTCTTCAAGAACCTCGTAGGAGCTAATTTTTAATGTAAATAAATAAAAAGAGGTAAAAAACATGGAAATAAAATTTAAGGATATAAACACCGGTAGAGTAGAAGCGAGAGCATTAGTAAAACTACATGAAGGATTAATTTTAAATGAGATTTCGATATTAAATATAGAGGGTGATTTAGTAGTGGAATTGCCAAAGAAATCCTTTATTTCAAAGACAGGTAAACTATATAGTTTCGATGTGATAACATTTGAGACAGAAGATGAACGGACCCTTTTCTGTATCCAAATAAAAGATGCGTTTCTTGAATGGAGGAAGAAATTGAATAAAATGCGGGTTTTTGAGGGATAAAAAAGAAATATAGATGAGTAAAAGTATAACGATATCAGCTAAAATCGAAAGAGCTTTTTTGATAGGAGTTCATCCTAAATATCAGAGCAAAGAAGAATATGAATATAGTATGTCAGAATTACATCAATTGTCAGAAACTGCTGGAATAGAGGTAGTAGAAACATTTGTTCAAGCTCTGGAAAGGCGTGATAATGCCACCTTAGTAGGTAAGGGAAAATTAGAAGAAATCAACTCTCAAATAGAAATCAACAATATCACAACATTGATCTTTAATGACAATTTAAGCCCTTCTCAAGCAAGAAATATAGCGGAAAAAACGAAATGTAATATAGTTGATAGGACAGAATTGATATTGGATATTTTTGCAAAACATGCTCAAACCGCAGAATCAAAACTCCAGGTGGAGCTGGCTCAACTGGAATATAGTTATTCAAAACTTCGTCATTTATGGCATCATTTTTCTAGAATAGCAGGTGGTAGTGCAGTAGGAGTTCGTGGTCCTGGTGAGACCCAAATCGAAATAGATAGACGGTTAGTCAGAAATCGCATATCAATGCTAAAAGAGAAATTAGAAAACATAAAAAAGACTACAGAAACGAAGCGCAAAAAGAGAGCAAATCAAATATCTATATGTTTGGTAGGATATACAAATGCTGGAAAATCAACATTGTTTAATGTATTGACAAAGGAGAGCATTTATACAGCGGATAAATTGTTTGCAACCTTAGATTCAACTACGAGGGCATTCCAATGTATTGTGTCAAATAATGAAGATGCCAATGATTCCTATAGTTCAAGTTCACACGAATCATTAATGTTGACGGACACTATAGGTTTTATAGAAAATCTACCACCAACCTTGATACAATCGTTTTATTCCACACTACATGAGGTTCGTGAGGCTGATTTACTTTTACATGTAGTAGATATCAACAATCCTAAAAAAGAAGATCATATAGAGACAGTAGACAAGATATTAAAAGAAATAAAAGCCGATGACAAGGATGTGATACTTGTCTTTAATAAATGTGATACATTTTATTCCTTGATGGATAAATTTCAAAAAAAGGATTTAAAAAATTCATATGTGGACTGTATATTTATTTCAGCCAAAACAGGTGAAAATCTCGATGATCTAAAAAAATGCGTAAAAAAATATCTATCTCATAGAAAAACAAAGAAAAAATTTATTATCCCCGCAATCGCAGAAAATATTGTGTCATTTTTACATAATTATACAGATATTCAATCTATCGATTATGTTCAGGAGGAGCATATCTATGTGTGTGAGACACTCATAGATAGAAAATTGATAAAAAATGTCGAAGAACAAATAGAAAAAAGTAACCTTCAGATATTGTTGGAAAAAGAAGATTAGTAGGAGATTGCAAGGATATGCTAATAAATTGACATCCCTCTAATCGCATATCGAAGGGGGCAAATCAGAACAAAACACCATCTCCCATCCATGATAGACTACGATTATTTTTTTGAGGATGACATTGCCAAAGGGTGCGATACTAAACTCTTTTTTGGAGCGGTGGTCATCGGAGTATTTTGTGAGCTGTTCTGTGGCTTCTTTGATTTTATTATTTATTTCTTGAGATAGTTTTTCACCCTCAATCTCTTTTTTGATGTATTTTAGCTCGATGAGATAAGCATATTTCATGTCTGGATATTTTTGGTAAAATGGAAATAACACAATATCTGCAAATCCTTTGTTCATCTCTTTTTCTGAGTAGCTAGTATAAAAATCGTTGATGTTCAGGTAAATAAGTTGAAATGTCTTTACTACAGCCTCACCGTTTATAAAATCTCGAACACTGGTCTGGATATTGAGGAGTTTTTGGATGTAATCAAAGACAGGTTGGAAATCTCCTCTATATGCCATCTTAGACATTAAGTTTATCAGGTCATCTACCCAATTCAATCTACCATAAGGTTTGCGTAAAATACTTTTTATATAGTCATAAACAAGGTGCTTTATTGTCTCGTTAGGAATTTGTATTAATGTCTTGCCTTCACAAGTTTTTCCCGTAAAAGTTAATAATCCCAGAAAGTATAGAAAAGATTTGTAGTTTTCTGATTCTTTGAGAAGACTGAAAGAAAAAGATTTGTTTATATTTGCGGACACTTTACCAGTATTAATAATTTCAGTCAAAATATCAAAATTGCCATTAAGCTCATCTCCATGAAAGACAAGGTTTTGGAGCTTTGTATAGTCCATGCGGAGATTTTCATCAATGAGGTATTCAGGATAATTAGTTTTATTTATAGTGAACAACAAAAAATACAAGACTCCGTCTGTATTGTATACTGACTCTTTACTTTTTGATGAAAAAAAATAATTGTCATACCATTTTCTCAAAAGGTGCATAGACTCTTCTTTATCCAAAAGATATTGACCAGCCGAGATGTAATAATCAAAAATATCACTGACATCTTTTTCTGTAAAACCAAGAAGGGAGTTATATTCTGGCATCAAAGAAATATTTGTCCCTATATTAAACCCACTTGACACATCATCAAGAGTGATAGGTGAAACACCTGTCATGAAAAGTCTGGCAAGACCTGATCTGACACCACCTGTAAGCCCTTTTAAGACCCTGAAAAAACTTTTAAAGAAACCAGTATCTCGTGTAATTTGTTGATAAAGAATATTTCCTTTATCAGATAAAAGAGTATTGGTAAAATTGTCATATTCGTCTATAAATACATAAAATTTGTAGTTGGTATCCCTTAGACCTATTGCAATATTGTTTAGCTTTTCTCCTGAAGAAGAAATCTGATTGACTTTGAGGATAGTTTGCTCTGGTATAAACTCTTTATACTTTGTTAGAAAAGCATCAATCTCTGCATTACAATAGCTTTCAAATCTCTCTTGTATGTTTTCTGTTTCTTGAATAACCATTGAAAAATCGAGGTATAAAATGAGATATTTACCTTTTTCCTCTGTTGGATGCTCATGAATCCAAGTCTCTTTAAATAAGGTGTTAAATTGTTCTTGGGTTGCTTTATCATAGTATAAAGCAAGCATCGATAAAAACATAGATTTCCCGAAGCGTCGAGGACGGATGAGGAAATTGAATTTCGTTTTTTCAATTTCAGGGATAAACATTGTTTTGTCAACATAATAAGCATTATTTTCTGAAATATCAGCAAAACTTGAAATACCATATTGAATAGTTTTTATTTTTTCCATTGTTACCTCATTATAAATTACAAATTACAATTTACAAATTACAAATAATACTTTTGAAAACAAGTTTTTTTTATTTAGGTTTTATGTCAAGTTTTTTCAAAGTTTTATTATTTTGTATTAAATTTGTTACGAGTTTTTAAAAGAATAATTGATATGATTTCAGGTTTTCTTTGTCATTCTGAATGCAGTGAAGAATCTCGAAAGTTATTAAAAAATCAATATGATGAGATTCCTCATTGTGTTCAGAATGACAAATATTCACAGAGTTGGGCTTTTCGGAGAGGGATCATATATGACCGCAGTCTGAGAACCCATATTTGTAGTGGCGTATTGTTACGCCTTAAGTGGATAATGGAGGATCGTAGTAGCGTATTGCTTACGCCTTAAGTGGATAATGGAGAATCGTAGTGGCGTATTGCTTACGCCTTATTTTCGATGCGAATACAAATATGAACTCATAAAAATAAATAAAAACGACAAAATAGGGGTTCTCGGACTGCGGTCATATATGAGATATTGAAAAAAATATTTTCATAGTAGATTTCTTTGAATAAAAGGAATTGAGACGATTTTAAAATAAATTATGTAAAAATTATTCATGGATTGGAAAATAGTTCTTGACTTTTTTAACTTGTTTTATAAAATGTCGCTCAACTGAATATAAAATTTGTTTTTGGAGTGGAAATTAAATTGAATCTAACGGTTATGGAACAGAATATGGTTTTGGAAACACTTGCGAGAAGGCTCAAAATAGCCAGATTGAGAGACTTTGTCAAAAAAGGTCTTTTGGGTATTAAATTTTCGTTTTCGTCGATTCTTTGCTATTCCATGCCTACCCTAAGAGCAAATTTTACCCCCCCCCCCCCCCCCCCCCCCCCACATCACCCCCACCCCCTACTCTTTGACACCACGCCTTCCTCCTCCCCCCGATGACCGCC
>WRLO01000003.1 GCA_009777575.1 Candidatus Cloacimonadota bacterium | reverse complement strand
AAAAAAAATAAAATTTTTTTAGATTTTTTTTAGTTTATATTTTTTTTTTTGTTTTTTTTTGTTGTGTGGGGGGGGTGGGGGGGGGGGGGGGGGGGGGGGGGGGGGGGGGGGGGGGGGGTAAATTCAGCGTTTAATGGGGCGTATATAGTGCTTAACGAGCTTAAAACAGAAAAATAGTATTGAAAAGACCTTTTTTGCAAAGTGTCGTCAGATTGAATGTATGACGCCTTCTCGTTGATTTCGAGATTCTGCATTTCAAATACATTGAGCATATTCAAACTCCTCCATTTAGAATAAAATTAATCAATGTTGCGACAATTATTTTAAGGGGGTTAATTTGTCAAACTTTTTTTAAAATGAAATATTGAGATTTATTTTTAATATATTTTCAGATGATTGTCTATTATTTCTATACTTTCACCTTTTGTTTTTAGTATGCCAATTCCATGTTTTTTTGCGTCGTTTTCCACACCTTTTTCAAAAGAAAACCCTCCAAGACCCAACAAAAATTTATGATTTGCATATTCTGGAAATAGTTGTTTGAAAATGCTTAATTTTCTATTTATTAATTCCATTGTATCACCTTTGCGAGCTCTATACTTTATTTCTATCAAGGCTATAGTGTCACCATTATACAAAACGATATCGTATTCACCTTGAATTTTTGTGCCATCTGGCATTTTTTTTGAGCGTGAAAAAGATTTGTCTAGTTGGTCAAACTTTATCCCGCCAAAACACATCGAGTTTTGCATTGAGTTATGAAAATATGCTTCTGTAAACATTCCATTACTTTCACTTATACCACTAGTTTCGGCTCTCAATTCAGTTATTCCTTTAGATGTTCTTTCAACCTGTGCTGTCATACTAGCCATAAGAGCATCCAATTTTTTCATTCTTTCATCTGCTTCTTTTTTTACTTTTTCATTCTCTTTTTGCCTTTTTTCATCTTCTTTTTTCCTTTTTACATCTTCTTTTTTTCTTTCTTGAGCCTCTTTTTTTCTTTCTTTTTCTCTTTCTTGAGCTTCTTTTTCTCTATCTCTTATGATTCTATCCAAAGTAGCATTAATTTCGGCTATTGATATTGCATGTCTATCCATTTATTTCTCCAAACTATGTTTTTTTACAATAAAATAAAAATCGCATTTTTTGTCAAGAGAATAGTGGAAAAGCTAATCAAAATCGTCCCTTAATCCCCCTCACAGAGTCCTCTCCGAAAAGTCGTTTGCGTAGCGATGTTAGCTCTGTAGAAAGGAATATATGCACCATGTTGCATCTTGTAGGAATGCTACAAAATGTGCCAATTGATTGGTTGCATCCCTACGGGATGCGGTTTTGTGGTTTTACATCATTTTCTACCGAGCTTCACATACCTTCGGCTTATGCATAGTATGTTAACAATTAATTAAATATGACTTTTCTTTGTAGTGGCGTATTGCTTACGCCTTATATTTGGTGCGAATATAAGCGGTATAGAAGGCGTAAGCAATACGCCACTACATGATACAAAATTTAAATACAAAAAACCCCCCATTTGCGTGACAAACAGGGGGATTAGTAAAGGAGTGTATGGGTTTATTTATATTAAAAAAGAAAATTAAAAATTCTTGATATGACTCCAACTCTAGAGCCTTCGTTAATTGGTCCTTTTCCTTTATAGGAAATTTCTGCGTTCGCTATGTGTTGAGAGCTAACTATGTTGTTTGCTCCTACATCTTGAGAGCGAACCGTTCCTTTCAGGGTAGTAATTTCATCTTCGCCGTTTATAGAAACAGTTCGTGAACCTTCAATCATTAGATTTCCATTGTCATCAATGTCCACTATGGTGACAGTCATTCTTGATGATAAGCTTGCGTCTCTTGTAGTGTTAGCGTCACCTCTGAAATTGTTTGAAGCACTGCCACCCATGCCTGTCATTGGAATGAAATTCAGTGGTCCTTGTCCTGCATGAACGCTCATACCATGATCCATTGACCTACCAGTTCTAGAAGCTGAGGAGCTGCTTGCTCTGCTCTGTTCAGCTATATCCACTGTCAATATATCACCTATAGAAAAACTTTTGTGATCTGAATAAAGAGAGGTAAAGAGGTTTGCACTCAAAGAGGTCATCCATATTCCGAATAGAAGTATTAGGGCAACTGTCTTTACTTGTAACTTATAACTTGTAACTTGTAACATATCTTTCATTTTAGTCCTCCAAACTAATCAAAACTTTGTTTTTATCTACAACAACTGCATAAAATGTTTGTCTTGAATCAGGATTTTGCAACATTATCCTGTCTCCAAGCCAACCATCAGCTCTTGATATGGCTTCATAATTCAATTGCATAGAAGTTCCTCTGATGAGAACAGAGACTAGTCCATTTCTTTCCACATAAGGAGCATTGACTACATCAGTTGTTCTTAAATATGAGCCTCTGGAAATGAGATTATTAGCAATAATGTCATCATTTTCATCTATTTCGGCGAGAAAAGAGTTATTTAGATTAACTGCTACCATAACTTTCTCAAAATCGTTAGAACTGATTTTTTGACCTTTTCTGATAGTTTTATTTGCTTGATAAACAAATTGTTGATCTTGGACTCTTGCCAACACATTGAAAACATTGATTGTTTGACCATTCAATATAGCTCTACCATCGAGTCTAATATAATTTGTGTTTTCGGTTGTTCTACTCATTTCAAAAGATAATTCAACTAGATCAGAAGGGATATTGATTCTCGGCAAATTGTTAAAACTGATTTCTGCATTATTACTTAGCGTAAAATAATCTCTTAAATATGACTCTGCTTCCAGTTTTATCCTATTTTCACCGAGTATAACATCTTCCCAACGAACAGCTGTGATTATACTTGGAATGGACAACTCAATGTCTGGATATTGTAATCTAATCTTCCTTGCAACAGTGTTGCTCGGAATATTCATCATTCTTCTTTGATAAGGCAATTCAGCAACCAAAATATTTTGAATTTTTAATAAATCGGCTGGTTCGCCTTCCCAAGACTCTATCAGGTCATAAACTCTGATTGTTTCATCATTTATCGTAGCAACCCTCTTTAATTGTAGTGAAAGTGAATATAGGTTGCATAAAGTAAAAACAAACAATATGAAAATTGTAAAAATTATTTTTTTCATGATATTTTATCTCCTATATTTACAACGACAAGAATATCGTTGTAATTAATTTATCGCTTCAGCCCTATAGCTGTTTCTAACATTCTATCGGCAGTATTTACAGATTTTGAATTTATTTCATAACCTCTCTGCGCGATGATCATATTCACCATTTCTTCTACAATCTCGACATTACTAGTTTCGAGATATCTTTGATGAATTGCACCCATGTCATTGTTACCGGGGATACCTATCATTGGTTGCCCAGATGATATAGTTTCTTGAAAACGATTTCCACCGACGCTTTTTAAGCCAGCTGGATTTATAAATCTAGCTAACTCAATTTGACCTATTTCAAAAGGCATTACTTGATTGTAAATTTTAGCCATCACGATACCATCTGGAGATATGCTAATGGATTCTGTATCTGCTGGTAAAATCAAGTCAGGTTCAAAATAATACCCATCGGTTGTTACAACCTGACCCATGTCATTGATTCTAAAAGCTCCAGACCTTGTGTAATACATTTCACCGTCACCTCTGCGAACTTGAAAAAAACCATCTCCGTCTATAGCGAGGTCGAGTGGATTTCCGGTATGTTCGAGATTCCCAGTGGTAAATATTTTGTAAGTAGAAACTGGCTTAACACCATTACCTATACTCAATTCAACAGGTCTGCTAGTCAGACTTGAAGTCAGTGTCCCAGCCTCATTGATAGTTTGGTATAGTAAATCTTGAAATTGGATTTGAGATTTTTTAAACCCAGTAGTGTTGACATTCGATAAATTATGAGAAATATTATCGATGTTCATCTGCATAGCATGCATTCCTGTCGCACCTGTAAACAATGATCGCATCATTTTAGCCTCCTTTACCTTGCTATATCCCTGACAGCTTTCTGTAGGGCGTCGTCATTTGTTTTTATTGCTTTATCGTTTGCTTGATATTGTCTATTTATCGCTATCATTTCTATCATTTCTTTGACAATAGACACATTTGAACCTTCTAAAAAACCTTGTTGTATAAGAGCATTAGGTTCACGATACTCTACAAATTCATTCTTTACATAGAGTAAATTATTTCCTCTTTGCACAAGGTCTGTTATATCGAAATCATATATTTGAAATTTATTTACAATCTGATTGTTCACTACTATATCACCTTTGTCGCTAATAGAAAAATCGTTACTATTGACTCTAATTGGACCGTATTCTCCATAAACTAAATACCCGTCCATAGTGGAAAGAAAACCTTCATCATTCATAGTAAAACCACCATCTCTTGTAAAAGCAAAACCATCGGGAGTCTGAATAGTGAAAAAACCACTTCCACTGAGTGCAAAATCCAAAGGATTTGCTGTTTGTTGCAAATGTCCTTGGGTATACTCAAGATATGATTTTATTTCACCTCTTGGTAAAGGGTCTATAAAGTTTTGGTCACGGTGCTTTGCTTGTTCTGCAACCATATGCATATTAAAAGCTACACCCGACCTTTTGAAGCCATTAGTATTGGCATTCGCTAAATTGTTGGATATTATATCCATCTTTTCATCAAGATATTGCATTGCTGATGAACCGTAAAATATTCCTCTGACCATCTTTCTGTCCTCCGATATTCATTAGTAATGCAATGAGTGTGCCAATAGTAATGAGAACAAAATAAAATAATAAAAAAAGTTAAAAATCAGCTTCTGTCGTATAAAAAAGACATTTTTAGTTAAAAGTAGAATATATAAAAATTTCAAATTTTTAGGAAATATTTTCCATAATAAAGCAATTTTTTCCAACTTTTTTGTAACTTCATTTTTCAAAATATGATTTTATATTTCTTGTTGACAAAAAACCAAATAAATAAAAAATGACATGAGTTGATCTTAATAAACAAAATAATATATGGGGGTGCTTGGTTTCGACAGGGATAGAGTGGGTTATCAATGCAAGTCGAGGAGTCAACCTATCTCGTAAAAATGGTTGAAAGCAATAATTGCAAACGATAATTACGCATTAGCTGCATAAAGCCAGCTACGGTCTTTCGAGGATGGCAACATGCCTTAAAAAGATTGTCATACATTGTTGCTATTCTAAACAAATGTCTGGGTGTTTAGGAGAAATTTTCAGGCTTTGTAAAGTAAAATTTTGATTGTTTTATATGCTTTCCGAGAAATAAAAACAACTAAGCTTGTAGATTTGGTAATTGACATATCTTTGGACGCGGGTTCGATCCCCGCCACCTCCACCATTTTTTGAGTTTTATCGAGATTATTTATTGTTTAGCAATATCGGAGATAGAATTAACATACTAAAATACAAAGATATCTAGATAAAAAGAATAGCTGACCTCAGTTTGAGAAGTCGAAAAATAAACCATACCCCAAGGTGACGCAATTTTTCCTTCAAATAAAGTATATAATATTTATGAATTAAGGAACTCAAAATAGTGTCTCCTACATTAAAAAGGTTTTCGGACTACTATCATAGAAGAGTAATTAACTTCGTTTTTTCTTTATTAAATGAATGATAAAAAGATTAAAAAGTTATAAAACTAAAATCTACATGTGCATCCAGAAAAATATGTCTGAAAACCTTGCGCATATATATTTTTTACAAATAAAAAGGAGAAAATATGAATATTCTTATGACACTCATAGTATTGGGAATACTAATATTTGTTCATGAATTAGGACATTTTTTAGTAGCTAGACATTTTAAAGTTCACATAGATGCTTTTTCTATTGGTTTTGGACCAAAAATATTTAGTTTTACTAAAAACGGGACATTGTATAAACTTTCATTGATACCTATTGGTGGTTTTGTCAAAATGAAAGAGGATGAAATCGAGACAAGCAATAATGATATAAAAGAGGTTGAGAAACCTATTTCTCTTGAAGAGAATTTCGATATAAACAAAATATCATCAACCAATAATTCATCTTTTCAAAGTAAAAAATGGTGGGAAAGAGCTTTGATTGTTTTTGGAGGACCAGCTTTTAACTTGCTTTTTGCAATGCTCTTGATATTTATAACTTTCTTTATAGGTCGAACATATAGTGATTTAAGTCCAATAATAAGTTCAGTCGAATACCCATATAATGAATATTTTCAACAAGGTGATAGAATAAAAGAAATAAATAACAATGAAATTAGGTCTTGGATGGATATTTATTCAAATGTCGAAGAAGGGATTGAAAATGTATTTAATATAGAAAATAATATATTAAAAATTTTAGGAGAACAAGACTCTCTCACAATATCCAAGTCCGTAATTTCTATTTTTATCGATGATAGAATAGAATTTTTTAATACTTTACTTCCTTTGACAACAAATATAGTAGGTGATGTCACACCCGGCATGCCAGCATGGCGGGCAGGGATTCGAACAGGAGATAGAATATTAATGATAAACGGTGTAGAGACTCAGACCTGGAATGATGTGCGAAATGGTATTATGAATTCAGTAGGAGAAGCCGTTGTAATGACAATTTATCGAGAACCAGAGTCAAGTCAGACTAATGAATCCACATTCGATTTAACAGTTTACCCTGAGATAAATCCTTTATTAGGAGAAAATGCAAGAGTCATCGGTATCACTCAACACCTTGATTTAACTTTTTCAGAAAAATATAGTTTTTTTGAGTCAATCAAGTATGGTGTTTTTTCAACTATCTCTATTGTCTCTATGAATTATCATGCTTTGTTTAAACTAGCACAAAATCCTTCAGCCTTTAAAAACAATGTTGGTGGTCCCATAATGGTCTACTACATGACAGCTCAAACTACTCAAAGAGGCTTTACAGAAATGCTGTTTTTTATGGCGGCAATAAGTATATTGTTGATGATAATGAATCTGCTACCAATACCAGTATTTGATGGAGGACATATTATGTTTTTCTTATATGAAGGTATAGTTGGTAAGCCGATCCCTTTGAAATTTCAAATAGTTTTGCAGCAAATTGGGATTTTGATATTGGTTACATTGATGATATTTGCTTTTTATAGTGATATAAGTAGGATGTGGTTTTTGAACTAGAAAAAACACAAAAAAAAGTGGAAATTAGCTATATTGAATGATTATAAATTTATTTTAGAAAAACAAAGTGGCAATGCGAGAGCTGGGCTAATTTATACTCCTCATGGAGTAATTGAAACACCTATCTTCATGCCTGTCGGAACGGTGGCATCTGTGAAAGCTATGTCTCCTAAAGAATTGATAGAAATCAATGCTCAAATAATTTTAGCAAATACTTATCATTGTTATTTAAGACCGGGACATGATTTTATCAAAAAAGCTGGTGGTTTGCACGGATTTATGAGCTGGGAAAAACCTGTATTAACAGATTCAGGTGGTTTTCAAGTAATGAGCCTTGCTGGACTGCGTAAAATAACTCCAGAAGGCGTGAGATTTCAGTCACATATTGATGGAAGTTATCATTTTTTTACACCTGAAAAAGTGATAGAAATTCAAAATTCTTTAGGAGCTGATATAATAATGTCTTTTGATGAATGCCCTCCTTTTGAGGCAGAAAGGAAATATATAGAGAAGTCTTTAAATTTGACATTAGACTGGGCAAAGAGAGGAAAATTTGCGTTTGATAAAAATAATTCAAAAAATAATAAACAAGCCTTGTTTGGAATAGTTCAAGGTGGAATTTATGAAGACTTGCGTAAAAATAGTGCTGAAGCTTTGATAGAAATGGATTTTGATGGATATTCCATAGGTGGTTTGGCTGTTGGAGAGCCAAAAGAAGAAATGTATCGAATCACAAGCTTTTTGAATCCAATTCTACCGATATCTAAACCTCGATACCTAATGGGTGTGGGAACGCCGGGCAATATACTACAAAATATTGCCAATGGGATAGATATGTTTGATTGTGTTATGCCTACTCGAAATGCAAGGAAAGGTAGTATTTTTACATGGCAGGGAAAGATGATTATTAAAGCAGCTCGTTATAAAGATGACTTAAACCCAATTGATGAGAATTGTCCTTGTTATGCTTGCAGAAATTTTTCCAGAGCCTATATCAGACATTTGATATCTATGGAAGAAATACTTGGAATGAGATTGGCAACGATACATAGTCTGCATTTCTATTTAGAGCTTACATCTCGAATTAGACAATCCATTCTTGAAAATAATTTCGATGAATTTTATAAGACTTATATTAATGTCTTGGATGAAATAGTTGACATAAGATAATAGATAATTTCCAATATTAAAAAAGAGGTAAAAAATGCTATATATAAGTGATTTTAAGAAAATGAAAGAAGCTCAAAAAAAAATAACTATGCTCACAGCTTATGATTACATTTCAGGACATATAGCAGAGCAAAGCAATGTAGACATCATACTTGTAGGTGATAGTTTAGGGATGGTAATACAAGGAAACAAAACAACAATCGATGTAACTCTACAGGACATGATTTATCATGCAAAAGCTGTTCGAAAGGGAGCAATGGAAACTTTTATATTGGTTGATATGCCCTATATGAGCTATCATTTAACTCTCAAGGAAACGAAAGCTAATGCTGCTCGGATAATGATAGAAACTGGAGCAAATGCGGTAAAAATTGAAGGTGCTTCTCAAAGTAGGCTAGATACAATAAAAGCATTGCTCGATTGTGAAATTCCTGTCTGCGCTCATTTAGGTTTGACTCCGCAGTCCATCAACAAGTTTGGTCAATATAGTGTTCAAGGTAAAAGCGATAAAGCTCAAGATTGCATAATAAAAGAAGCTAAACATTTAGAAGACTCTGGCACTTTTATGCTTGTTTTAGAATGTGTCCCTGAAAAATTAGGAAAAGCTATTTCAAAAGAGGTTGGAATACCAGTCATTGGCATAGGTGCTGGCAGATATACAGATGGACAAGTCTTAGTTTGGCATGATTTACTAGGATTAAGTAAAATGACACCAAAATTTGTGAAACAATATTCAGATACAAAGGTTTTTATTGAAGAAGGAATAAAGAGATTTGTTTCTGAAGTAAAGGAAGGTCACTTTCCTAGTATGGAACAGATTTATTATCCAATTAATGAAGAGTAATAAGTTATAAAATAAAATAGAAAATCCAATGGGAGGTAAAAATGGAAGAATTTGATTTTAACAAGGTTTCACCTGAAGAGAAATTTACAGAGATTGGAAAGTTTATCAACAAGATGCAAGAAAATTTTGTGGCTTTTGGTGAATTACTATCTCATATAAAGAGAACAAATCTATTCAAAGTCAGAGGTTATAAAAATTTCAAAGAATTTATTGAAAAAGAGTATAACATGGCATCTTCATTTGCGAGTAAACTCATAGATACCTACGAGCTTTACATGGAAGAACTTGATGTAGATGAAGAATCTATGAAAGAAATTGGTTTTGACAGATTGAATATGATCAAACCTTTTGTCAAAGACACTGATCTCGGTGTTGCAGAATTTTGGATAGAAGAAGCAAAATTGCTTGCAACACCAGAATTGCGTGAAAAAGTAAAAGATGAAAAAGAAAAAAACAAAAAGCCTGATTCTATAAAAGATATTTTTGTTAAACAACATTTCGAGAAAATGTGCGTGTTTTTCAATTGTTCTGTCAAGGAATTGAATTACAAAATGGCTGTGTATTTTCAAGATGCCGATTTAGAATCGATAAAGGTTCAGATAAAAGAGAAACAAAAAAAACTTGAAGAGAACGAGGGATTGTTAGTAAAAAACTAAATATTAAATACTTAAACAACATACCTTTGTTATGTAGGTAAAATCTGGTTTACGAAGATGATAGAACATACAAGCCTTAATAAAAAAGGGACCGAGAATATAGCTCGAAATATTGCTGGGACTATAGTTTCTGGTGATATTATCCTTCTTTATGGTGAACTCGGTGCTGGTAAAACATATTTTGTAAATAAACTATGTAAATTCTTAAAAGTAAAGTCTATTGTCAACAGTCCTTCTTATGTTTTGCTCAATGAATATTTAGGCAAATATAAAATTTATCATTATGACCTTTATAGATTGTCTTCTGCGGATGAAGCTATAGAACTGGGAATTTTGGACAGGGTAAATGAAGGTATAACTATTGTAGAGTGGCCCGAATTGATACAAGATTTTCTACCGAATAAAAGAATAGAAATATTTTTTGAACACAATGAAAATTTAAGGAATATTAAAATTTTAATACCTTAGTGGATATGAAAAAGATCACTATTAAATGTTTTAAATCTATTAAAATACCATAATTGGAGGTAAACTAATGAGACACTACAGAATAGCACCCATGAATATTGACCAAATCAAGTTGATTGTTGTCTGGCTTAGTAGACAATATATCGGAAAAGAAAACGAGATAAAAAACTTTAATGAGTTTTTTTGTAAATTGTTTAGTATAGACGAAATCGTAATAATGATGGTTGATGAGCAAGAAAGACCATATTATTATGGGAAAAAAGAAATAGTTGACCAGTTCGATAGAAACTCGTTTAGAAGGTTTCCTTGGCAGGATTTTGAGGTAGAAGAAAAATAGGAATTTAAGAAAGCAAAATCATCCAGAAGATAAAGTGGAAAAAATCTCACTATTTTCAGAAATTAGTTTCAATATTTTTTACTAAATCATAATAGCTTCGAAGTTCAGAATGACAAAATATTAGATTATGCGACAACCTCATATTGTGTTAAATCTCAGCCTTTATCACAAAAAACACTCCTAATGAAAAAAATATAATATGTGGCATTAAAACAGCTGTTAATGGATAAATTATCTCATTGTATCCCAAACTTTGAAAAATTCTTAAAACTAAAAGATACAAAAAACAAATGAATAATCCAAGCAAAAATAGTATTCCCCGTCCTTTTGACCTCATTGAAGCAGTAGCCATCGGAACGCAAAATAATAAAATGATAAAATTTGCCAATGGAAAAGAGATTTTCATGTACAAGTCTATTAGCTCTCTATGATGTTTGTCTCCGATTCTTTGCAACCTTTCAATATATTCGCTTAATTCCATATAATTCATTTGCATTGGAGATTTTCCACTTTTGATAAAATCTAAAGGCGTGACTGAGATATAAGGTAAAACTATGTTCTGAAAAAAAGCATAATTTATCAGTTCAGAATCATCAAAATCACGGATATGAGTATTTACAAATTCCCAATCTTCTCCATTCCAGATTGCTTCATTGGCTTGTATCTTTCTTATAATTCTATTGTCAGAATCAAGCTGAGTTATATCAATAATCCGTTTTCTATTTTGAAACCCATCAAAGAATCCTATGAAATAAATAAACCTATCGTCTGAATAATATATGTTTGACCTAATTCGGATATCTTCTACCTCACGCTGTCTCATCTCAACATTGTAAATGTAGTTCTGACGAGTATTAGCTTTGGGCATGACATATTCTCCAAAAAGCGCTACTATAGCACTTATAAAAATTCCGATAATTAATAACGGCGTTATCATCCTAAAAATACTTATCCCTGCAGCTCTGATAGCTATAGACTCGTTGTATTTTGATAAACTATTCATTAAAAACAGACCTGCTAGTAAAACATTTACTGGTGATGTTAGAACAAATAAATAGGGAACTCTTAATAAAAAATATTGAGCTATCAACCAAAAATCTGAAGTATGGCGCAAAACTCTCGGTAATCTATCAAATACTTCGATCACAATAAATAAAACAGAAAATGATATTAAAATTATTAAATAACTCGTAATATATTGTCGAACTATATATTTATCTAAAACACGCATTTTTGCTCCTATCTAATCAACTCTTTCTTTTTTCTTTTAAATTTATTTTTGATTTTTTTGCTGTAAAATGTTTTTATCCAAATCCATATCATCATCACATCAAATCTCTTTTCTCTTTTCGCTATATAAAGCAAAAATAAACCTACGAAGAAGAAAAATAAACTCGGAAACCACATTGAAAATATTGGGTTTATTGTTCCTTTATTGCCAAATTCTTCTCCCATAACAAGAAATATGTAATATATTACAAATATTAAAGAACTAAAGGAAAACGATACCCCTAAACCACTTGTTTTTGTCATTATCCCTATTGCCACTCCAACTAACATCATTACAAAGCAGGCTGCTCCCAATGAATATTTTTTGTGCATTTCGACCTGATATCTTCGCATTTGTCTTTCTATTTCAGATTTTTGCGACTGCCTAAGGTTTATCATAACTGTATATCTTCTAATTTCTTCATTTCTGTTTCTCGGAGGAGTTGTTTGGGACCTTCTGGAACCTATTGAAGATTGCTGAGTAACATTTCTTCCTAAATGAAATTCTACATTGTCCATACCTTCATACCAGCCCAAATGAGCAATCTCTCCCTTGTTTTGTGACTCAGTTTCTTCTCCCATCTCTTGAATATTATGAACCAAAGGGAGAGCTTCGGCATTATCTAAGCTATCCTGAATCAACAATCTATGAAAATCGTCACCTAAGACTCGTTCTGATATTTCTTCTGTAGGCAATTCTCCCTCACCAGATTGCAATTCATCCAAAATTTTTTGAAAATTTGCTATCTCATTATTTAGGTTTTCAACATCTTGTTTTCTTTCATTATACAAAGCTCTCATTTGTAATGAGGTCATTTCTCTATCACCTCTGTAATCAGTTGAGGTGTCATCCTCGCCAAAACCCATATTTTCTAAAAAAAGTGTGTATCTCTGAAAAGTGCCTATTTGGTACTGTTCAGCTTCTGCAACATCACGCTCATGCATTTCACCATCATATAAAATGACTTGGAGTCTATCTGTCTGCGGATCTAAGTAAATTTCTCCGCGCCTAGCAAATATTGTCTGCGGAAAGCGAACATTTTCTAAATTGAATATCAATAAATCATAAAGAGCTTCATCAGTTCTTTCACGAGCAAAAATTGTTAGATTGTTCATCGTTGTAAATGTACCCGGTTTTATTGCAGTTATTGGCTTTCTATAACTAACTTTGATCAATACATTTTTAAGTAAATGATTTGTCTCAGGTAGGATATAATCGTTGAAATAAGCCATTCCCACCGCTATAATCATCATAAATATCATTAATAAACCTGTCATTCTCAAAACATTGATACCCGTTGATTTTGTAGCGGTCAATTCCTTGTCGACTGACATCCTACCAAACGCCATGATTGTAGATGTCAAGACTGCCATTGGTACTGACAAAGCAAAAATAAATGGAAAACTCAAAGCGAATAAATTGATGATCGTAATAATATCAAGTTGTTTTTCAAGTATTAAGTTCATCAAATCCATCAATCTATCGAGCATCATAATAAATGTTATGACAAACAGACATAATAAAAATGGTTTGATAGTTTCCCATAAAAAATATCTTTCAAGGATCTTTGATTTAATTAAAAAACCTAAAAAAATTCCTATCAAAATTCCGATTATTCGGATAAGTATATCAGGAGGTATCATTATCTAATTTTATGTAGATTTTAGTATATTTCATTGTATCATCTCTAAAAATTTCTCTTCATTTAATATTTCTATTGTCGGAAATTTTTCTGCTTTTTCCAATTTACTTCCAGCCTTCTCACCTACTATGAGATAATCTAGGTTCTTGCTCACAGAAGACAAAACTGTACCTCCATGTTTTTCTATTAAGGCAGTCATTTCATCTCTGGATAAATTAGTAAAAGTGCCTGTTATAACAAATTTTTTGCCATTAAATGTATCTTTGATTTCTTCTATATCAGATTTACTAGTATTCAAACCAATTGTTTTCAACCTATCCACTAGTGAAAGATTTTCTGTATCTTTAAAAAAAGCATACACGGATTTTGCTATCTTTTCGCCTACCTCATTGATGTTTTTTAAAGTCTCTATATCAGCTGCAATAAGATTGTCGATATTATGAAATTTTCTTGATAAAACCTTTGATATTTTTTGTCCAACATGCTTAATTCCTAAAGCATATATAAATCTCTCAAAATCTCTATTTTTGGAGTTTTCTATAGAAATTTTCAAATTTTCTGCTGATTTCAAGCCTTGTTTTTCCAATTTAGAAAAAGCTTCAAAATCTATCTGATATATACTATCGATACTGTCTATCAGCTTATTTTCAAGCAACTGTGATAAAACTGCCTCTCCTAAGCCTTCTATATTCATGGCATCTTTAGAACAAAAATGCTCTAATCTTTTATGTCTTTGAGCTGGACAATTGAAATTTTCACAATAATGGATTGCTCCTATTTTCACTGATGTACGGACTTCCATTTCATCAACTGTTAAACTTTCAAAGCCAATCTCATTATCCTGCGAACAATCATCCTCTTCACTTTTCTGATAGCTAACATAATTTGCAGATTGTGATTTTTCTCCTACCTCTTTTACAAGATTTCCCCCACATATAGGGCAATTTTTGGGAAATATAACCAACTCTCCGCCACTCTCTTCTGTTACAGCTATTATTTTAGGTATAATTTCACCAGATTTGATGATTTTCACTGTGTCACCTATTCTTAGATTCAACCTATCTATTTCATCAGCATTATGGAGAGTTGCTCTTGAGACAATTGACCCAGATATTGCTATTGGTTCAAGTATGGCTACTGGAGTTATTGCACCAGTCCGGCCTATTTGGAAAACTACTTCTTTCAGAATTGTAGTTTTTTCTTCTGCTTTAAATTTATAAGCTATAGACCATTTAGGACTTTTGGATGTAAAACCAAGTTCTGCTTGTAATGATAAATTATTAATTTTCAATACAATTCCGTCTATTTCATAATCAAGATTATATCGCTCTTTTTCCCATTTTTCGCAAAAGTCACTAATTTCTCTAAATGTTTTTGCTACAATATAATGAGGATTTATCCTAAAACCAAGACTTTTTAATGTTTCAATATTCGCAGAATGAAGAATTTTGTCATCCTCGCTTATCCATTTCATTTTTTCTTTTTCAAAATGCCCAACTCCATATATAAAAGCTCGTAATCCTCTATCAGCTACATGTTTACTATCTTTCAGCTTCAAAGTACCAGAAGCTGCATTTCTTGGATTAGCAAACAATTTCATTCCATTTTTTTCTCTTTCTTTATTAAGATGCTCATAGTCCTCTGAAGAAAAATAAATCTCACCACGAGCCTCTAAGATTCCAGTAAAAGATATTTTTTGTGGGATATCCTTTATAGTCAAAGCATTTTCTGTGACTATCTCGCCATATATTCCATCACCTCTGGTCAATGCTTGTTTTAGTATCCCACCTTCATATAAAAGATTGATTGATACACCATCTATTTTGTGTTCAAGACAGATTTCTGGAAAAGTTGAAGTGGCTGTTTCTTTTATTATTTTATTTAAAAAAGACTCAATATCAGCAAACGAGAACGCATTTTCTAAACTATACATCCTCTGTAAATGTTTATTAGTGGTTATATCTGATCTATTTTCGTTACCTTGTGATGCAGTATCAATGTCAGAACCAACTTTTTGAGTGGGGGAATCTGATGATAAAAACTCTGGATAACGTTCCTCTAAATCCTTCAATTCACTATATAATATATCATATTCAGCATCTGATATAATTGGCTTACTTTCAACATAATAAAGATGATTTTGTTGATTTAAATATTTAATTAAATATTCTATCCTCTTTTGAATAGCCATTGCTTTATGTATACCTCACTTTAAAAGCAGTTATAGAAAAGATTTTGAGAACACACGGGGAAATGTAGATATTTTTTGTAGTTTTCACTTTGCTGGTATGCACTAGGTTCTCAGTATCTCTATGTTAAAAACTACATATGCATCATAATAAATGCCTTATTTTCGTTTCACTTTTTTCTTGTAATAGTAAAAAACAGACATTCCAACAGCTACTGATGTAAGAGATGTGATTAAACCCCGTATTGAAGAATTTCTTTGATTAATTAAATGTAAATCTTTGTTGATAGGAGAATAAGAAGAAATATTTTGTTCTGGCAACATTATATTTACTATATTTGTCCACGCAAAAATCATTCCTCCAATACTTAGAAATAATGTTATGCAAAGGACTGAATACATGTAAAACAATCTGATAGATCTAGCAAAATTATCTTTGTTTCTTCTAAATATTTTCGATATTAGTAAAATTATTAATATAATAAAAACTAAAAAGAAAATAATACTAATCATTGCAATCAAGGGTAATCTCATCCTTGGGTATCTGCTTCCAGTGTAATGTAAATACAGGAATCGCTATTATCCATACTATTGAAGAGTTAAAAATATTTCTTATGCTTCTGATCCGTTGATTTTCTATTCTCGCTTCAGCCAACCTAAACTCTTCTGGCTCGGACATCTGATAATGAATCGGAACATCAGGAAAATAAAGATTTGCCAAGCTACTTACTGTGGCTATGATACCACCTATTGCCATCATTAAGGTGATAAAACACACTGTATACATATAAATTATGCGTATATTGTTTGAAAACATCATGACTACCTAAACTTCTAAAATCTCTTTTTCCTTATTTTTAGTAACCTCATCAATTTTGGTAATCCATTTATCAGTTGATTTTTGGATTTCGTCTAATGCTTTTTTTTCTTGATCTTCAGTTATTTCGCTATCCTTTTTCATTTTTTTGACTATTTCATTTTGGTCTCTTCTGATGTTTCGAATTGCTACTTTCGTGTCTTCAGCTAGTTTTTTTACTTGTTTTACGATATCTTTTCTTTTTTCTTCGGTAAGAGCTGGAAAAGGAAGCCTGATTATATTACCATCGTTTTCAGGAGTGATACCAAGATTTGCAGCTAATATTGCCTTTTCGATTTCCCCAAGGGTTGTTTTATCATATGGTTGTATAGTAATCATTCTTGGTTCCGGAATATTCACATTTGATAGTTGTTTAACTGGAGTTGGAGCACCATAATAATTTACTTTTATATCGTCCAACACTGAAGCACTAGCTCTCCCAGTTCTTGTTTTACTAAACAGATGAATCATTGATTCAAACGATTTTTCCATTTTTTCTTCAATTTGTTTTAAAACTTCTGTCATTAATGTCTCCTTTATATTTTATTCGCACACATTTGTTCCTACACCGCTTTCTAACAGCGACTTTTTTATATTACCTTTTTTAGTAACATTAAAAATCCTTATCGGGATTTTATAATCTCGTGCAAGAGAAAAAGCAGTCATATCCATTATATTTAATTGTTTTTGTAAAACTTCAATATAGGATATTTTAGGTATAAAAACTGCCTTATGATTTATTTTGGGGTCATCAGAATAGACACCATCAACTTTTGTCCCTTTCAAGACAATATCACAATTTAATTCGATAGCTTTGAGAATTGCAGCAGTATCAGTAGTGAAAAAAGGGTTTCCTGTTCCACCGCTAAAAAAACATATTTTTTTTATTTTTAATGCTTTTTCGGCGCTCTGATATGTAAAATATTTAGCAATTTTATCTATGGGAAAGGCAGAATAAACTTCAACTTGTCGATTTTTCTGTCTCAAAACTTCTGATACTACAAGAGCATTTTGGATTGTTGCCAACATTCCTACATTGTCTGCTGCTGCTCTATCTATCATCGCAAGTTCTTTTCCACGAAAAAAATTGCCACCTCCGAGAACTATTCCAATCTCATAACCCAAGTTTTCAACTTCGATTATATCATCTGTCAGCTGGTCAAGGATAGCATCATCAAAACCAAAACCTTTATCGCCTGACAAAAACTCGCCACTCAACTTTAAAATCAAACGCATTGAAACTATGTCCTCCTAAGCGTTTTTTTGAGGTCACTTCTTGCTGCTCTCATGGAAGCAAACTCTTAACTTTACCTCTCTTTGTTAGAGAGGTTCAAAAGTTTGCTATTAGAAATACGATATATGTAAACAGATTTCAAAAACCACCCGCTCCCACCACTCACATACCGCTAGCGGTGTGTGAGGTGGTGGGAAGTGATGGTATGTTTAATTTTCTCCAAGCATGTATCTTGTAAAACGAGCTATCTGGATGTTTTCTCCGATAGTCGCTATTGCCTCTGCTATCATTTCTTGGACTGTTTTATTTGGATCTTTAACAAATTCCTGCATCATCAAGCAATTTTCTTTATATAATTTTTGGACTTGTCCATCAACTATTTTTTGAACTACAGAATCCGGTTTGCCTTCATTAATAGCTTTATTTCTGAAAACCTCTTTTTCATTTTCAATAAAGGTTTGACAAAGGTCCTCTGGTTTAATTGCCAGTGGGTTTGAAGCAGCTATGTGCATTGCTATATCCTTGCATAAAGCCTCAAATTGTTCATTTTTTGCCACAAAGTCTGTTTCACAATTGACTTCTACAAGCACACCTATTTTATAATTGGTGTGAATATATGAGTAAATCCTGCCTTCTTTTGTATCTCTATCTGATTTTGATATAGCCTTTGCTATTCCTTTTTCTCGAAGCCAATTTGTCGCTTTCTCTAAATCGCCTTCACATTGTTGTAATGCCTTTTTGCAGTCCATCATCCCTGCACCAGTTTTATCTCTTAGTTCTTTAACTAATTTTGCGTTAATTTCCATTAATTTCTCCTTATTTTGAAATAAGTTGTGGATTGTTTATAATTTTGTTATTCATCAAAATTAAAACATTTAATCCTTTGTTTCTAGATTTATGTCTTTAATTAAACTCTCGATATCTATCTCTTCTTCGATATGGTAAGCTTCTCCAATAGCAACATCCATTATAGGAATGGTCTTGTCTACATAATCATAAGCACCTTCCATCAAGGTTTGTCTACCATCAACTACTGCTTGAGCCATTATTCCTATTATCAAATCGATTGCTCGGATAGCATCATCGTTTGAAGGAATTACAAAGTCGGCTACATCAGGGTTGCAATTTGTGTCTACCATGCCTATGATTGGAATACCTAAGAGACGGGCCTCATGCACTGCTATATGCTCATAATTTGTGTCTACTACAACAACTACACCCGGTAAAGAATCCATTTTTCTGATTCCACCTAAAGAACGTTCTATCTTGATATATTCTCTTCTCATCTTGATTTGCTCGAGTTTTGTGTAGGAATTTATCGTTCCGTCTTCGACTATTTGTTCGTAATATGTCATTTTTTCTACTGTTCGGCGGATTGTTGACATATTTGTGAGCATTCCACCATACCAACGAAAATTCACATAGTTTGAATTTGATTTGATTGCAGCTTCTTTCACAGCTTCTTGTGCTTGCTTTTTTGTTCCAACGAAGAGAACTTGTTCTCCTCTACCGGCAACTATTTTAACCTGATTGTATGCTGTATTGATAGCATCAACGGTTTGTTTTAAATCAAGAATATGAATACCATTTCTCTTGATAAATATATATTTTTTCATCTTGGGATTCCATTTATGGGTCTGATGACCGAAATGAACCCCTGCTTCAAGCAATTGTTTCATTGTCACTACTGACATAAAAATAATCTCCTTCTAAGGTTGGTAGAGTTAATTTTTTTTTTCCTCAGTGTTTTATCCGAAAATTCAAATTTATCACTTTCTACCAAAATTATCATGTTTACGGTTTTTTTTAACAATGCAGATATACGCAATTCAGTTTTCATAATTCTATCTTCTGTGGGGTTAAATATCTAGCAGTAACCATAAATAGTTAGCAAATATATAAAACGACATAGTGAATTTCTTTTGAAAACACCGCCTTGCAACTCCGCATTGCATTGTACTCCCTATTTTTTCGGGATTTATTATGGACGATTGTCACATTTCTCACTCTAAATTAACGTTTTGAGAATTGGAATCTTTTACGAGCTTTAGGTCTTCCTGGTTTCTTTCTTTCAACCATTCTTGGATCACGAGTTAATAGACCTCTCGCTTTTAAAGCTGGTTTAAGAGTTTCATCAAATTTAACCAAAGCTCTGCTTATTCCATGACGGATAGCACCTGCTTGACTTGATAAACCACCACCAAATACATTGACTTTTAAGTCAAATTTATCACCCATTTGAACTATCTCAAAAGGCTGTTCAACAACCATTTCCAATATTTCTCTGGCAAGATATTTTTTCATAGGCAATGTATTGATGATACGTTTTCCAGTTCCAGGAGTGATTATCACTCTTGCTACGGAAGTCTTTCTTCTTCCTACGGCATCAAAAAATAGCATTCAATTTCCTCCTATACAGACAACATTTCCGGCTTTTGAGCACTATGTGGATGTGTGTCCTCAATATAAATTTTTAGTTTCTTAATCATTTGTCGTCCCAATGAATTCTTGGGCAACATACCTTTAACTGCCTTGAATATCACATTTTCAGGTCGTTCTGATAACATCCGCTTATATGGGATCCTTTTCAAACCACCTGGATAACCGCTATAACTTTGATATTCTTTTTGAAGCTCTTTACTACCTGTCAAAACTACCTTGTCTGCATTGATTATAATGACAAAATCTCCACAATCCAAATGCGGAACATAATAGGTCTTGTTTTTCCCTTTAAGTATGTGAGCAACCTTTGTTGATAATCTACCCAAAGTCTGCTCTGAAGCATCGATCAAATACCAACCCCGCTTGATATCACAAGGTTTTGGTGTCAGAGTTTTCATCCTCTACTCCTTTCTATTAAAATTAATCTTGAACAAATAATTTTTTTTTCTCTTTTTTGTCAATTATTTTTTAAAAAATCGACTAAAAAAGTCTGAAAACTACTTATATACAGCTTTTTAAAAAATCTGAAAAAATAATTATTTATAGTGCAAATTAGATAAAAAACTACCATTCCAACCATAATGCTGGGCGAACCCCGAGGCTTTCGCTACTTACATTATAACCATCCATAAAAATATTGCCTGCATGGTGCACATATATAGCTCGAAGCTGATTATCGCCAGGTGAACGCAACCACCATGAGGCCGGGGTGGCATTTAATGTCGCTATACGATTCTGGCTAAATTGATCATCAATATACCATACACCCAAAGGCCTGTCATCCAATTGTCCACTATCTCCAAAATAATGAACTACCTGAGCTACACTCAGAATGAAAATCCTGTCGTTTGTATTGGCACCGCCATTTGTCCCATACCATTGATTGTTTCCATTTATATTGTTTACTTCAACTATACGAGATCTATCGTTATTACTGAAAGCAGCAGAATTAAAAAATTCTCCATTTAAATACGCGCGAAGGCTACTACTTTCCCATGTAACCTCAGTATTGGTATGGTGATAAAGACGCTGTTCTGTGAGATTTTCACACATTATCAATGCCTTACCATCTTGTATATCAAGGACAACCCAATCATAAATTCCAAAAGTGATTTTATCACCAATACCTATGCTGGTTGATACAAGATATACTTCATGTTCTACAGATTCTGACTCAACAATCAGATTGTTATGAGTATATTCTTGATAACCTGTATGTAAAACATTCACTTTATAAGTGCCATAAACTACTTCAGAGAAGAGTACTTCTGAATTTGTGGCGGTTTGTTGATAAATCTCTGTTCCGTTTTGATTTTCTAACTTTACATTAGCACCAAATATAGAACCTCCATCGCTTGTGGAGAGATTTATTCTAACACTTGCCGTTAAATCACCACCACCTTCTGAGATTAGGGTTAATGAATGGCTGATACTACTTGAATCTACATTTAGAGGATTAAATGAATAGCTCTCATAACCGGTATGATTGACTATCAAAGTATAAATTCCAAAAGGAATGTCCACGAATGTTAATACATCGCTAGTAGCTGTTCTCGTGTATGTATTTATGCCATTATGGTTTTCTAATATGACTAATGCCCACATAACTGAACCTCCATCATCAGTTGATAGATGTATAGTTACTGTTGATGTTAAATCACCAGCAGAAACTAGGATTGCTGCATGATTTACTGTGCTTGATTGGATTAGAAAAGGACTATGGATATAGTCGTTGTAACCTGTATGTCGTATAATAACGCTATAGGTTCCATAATTTACTCCTGTAAAGACAACATCTGAACCAGCAGCAGACTGGTGGTATGAGGTCACGCCGTCATGGTTTTCCAGTAATATGATCGAACCTATAACAGAACCTCCATCATTTGTTGAAAGATTGATGTTGACAATAGCTGTATGAGGAGGTGGTTCTGTTCCGTCTGAAATCAGCTCAATTGCATGATTTACTGAGGTGGTTTGAACTAGTATAGGGCTATAAACAAAATTTTTATAGCCAATATGTTCGACCACTACTTCATAAATTCCATATGTTACTTCAGAGAATACTACTGTATTACCTGTAGCAGTTTGGAAGTAATTATTTACACCATTTTGATGATTCAAACGCACTGCTGCGCCAACAACTGAGCCTTGATTGTCAGTTGATAGAGCAATGCTTAATGTCCCAGTTAGTAAATCACCTTCGTTAGACATAAGAGTTGTATAACGGGTAGTAGAATTTGACTGGACTGCAAAAGGACCTTGGATATAATCTACATAACCTATATGACGAATTATCAAATTATATGTCCCATAAACTATTTCCGGAAATACAACCTCTGACGATGTAGCAGTTAGCTGATATCTATCCACTGCGTTGTGATTTTCCAATAAAACCGTAGCCCCGATAGCTGAACCTCCATCTGATGTGGACAAAAGTATCGTCACCGCAGCTGTCTCCGGGGGCAACTCTGTCGATTTGTCTGTACTACACGAACTGACAAATAATGCTACAAAAAGCATTAAAAAAAAGTAAATTGATCGTTTTTTATTAACCATTTTCACTCCAAATATTGATTTTTTTTATTGATTTTACCAAAAAAAATAAAAAAGCTTATCTGTCAAGCAAAATATGTAATCCCCTTATTTTTTATGGAAAATTTTATTAAAAGTATCGATTTATCATGGTAACCTGTAACTTCAAAATTCTCACCCTGCTCCAATGCTATCAACTTAAGTTGTTTAAAAACCTGTAGTTGCAATCTCCGATTGCCATAAACTCGTATAAAAAGCCAATCGGAGATTGGCACTAAGAAATAAAATCCCGCTAAGTTGCAAGCATTACCCCCTGCCCCCCCTAACAAAGGGTGACAAATCCTAAAAGAATTTTTTTATCTTATCAACATCATCATATTTTCCTAATAGGCACATTAGTTTGATACGAGCTTTTGGTCCCTTTAGATCTCCCCCTAAAATCACCCCATAATTTTCTAAATCTTTCCCCCCCCCTAAATATCCATATTCAGGTAAAACTCTTCCAGTATTCACTCTTGAAACAACAACAACAACAATATTTAATGAAATCGCTTTTTGGATTGACGGAATCATGTTAGGTGGTAAATTTCCCTTACCAAAAGCCTCAATAACTATACCAGCGGCACCATTTTCAATAGAAGAACGAATATATCTGTCATCAATTCCAGAAGTGGCTTTTATCAAGTCAACATTTGAATTAATTTTATCTGTCCAAACATTTTCTCTAACCAAAATCTGTCGATGATAGATCACATCGTCAGTATCAACATATCCAATAGCACCATATCCGGGCGATTCAAAAGAATTTACTCTTCCAGTGTCAGCTTTTAATACATCGCGAGCAGTATGAATTTCGTCATTCATAACAACTAACACACCTTTATCTATAGAGTTTGCATGAGCTGCAACTCTGACAGCACCAATAATATTTCTTGGTCCATCCAAACCAATGTCATTGCCACTTCTCATAGCTGCAGTTAAGACTACAGGTTTTCTAGTAGTTAATACTAAATCAAGCAAAAAAGCAGTTTCTTCAAGGGTGTCAGTACCATGTGTAATGACAGCTCCATCATAGTCAGAAATTTGAAGAGACTGTGTATCTCCATTAGATGATTCAATGATATCATCAAGATATTTAGCTAAATTAAACATCATTTCTGGTGTCATATGAGGACTAGGAATATTGGAAAACTCATATACATCAATATCTGCAACCTCGCTCAATTGAGAAAAGGATTTTAAAAACTCCATTAATTCATTGCAAGGAACAACACCCGTATCTTTTTCGTATTTCATAGCTATTGTTCCACCCGTGGTTATGACAAGTATTCTCTTTTTTGTAGTTGGCATTTAAACACTTACCTTTAAATTTCAGAAAAAAGAATTTTTTCAATAGTTTTTGGATAAATCTCGTGTTCTATCCTTAAAACAATCTTAGCGATATCATCTGGAGATTTACACATTGAAATATCACATTCTTTTTGACAAAGAATAAAGCCATTGTCATAAAGTTCATCAACAATATGAATAGTAGCTCCTGAGACTTTTTCTTCTGCCTCAAATACTGCTTTATGAACATTCATGCCATACATCCCTTTTCCACCATATTTTGGTAGTAAAGCAGGATGAACATTAATGACGACAATTTTTATATTTTGAAAAAAAGCCGAACTAAGTTTTCTCATAAAACCAGCTAAAACTATCAAATCTACAGGGTTTTGAGTAATAATATCTAACAAGAAATCATTTATTTTTTTCTTTGATTCTTCAAAATATTTTATTGCAATTCCTCTGTCTAAAGCAATTTTAACAATAGGTGCAGATTTGTCTGTAACAATGAGATATTCAATAGATATTGGCAGACTTTTTATCTTTATATAGTCATAAATCGCAAGAAAATTTGATCCTCTGCTTTTACCACTAGAAAGTATAGCTATTTTTCTCATTATCTAAATTTCAGCCCTAGTTCCTGCATCTGTCTTTCTGAGACCTCTGCTGGTGCTTGACTCATTAAGTCAACAGCCTTTAAAGTTTTGGGAAAGGCAATAACATCTCTAATCGACTCAGCTTGGGTCAAAAGCATAACCATTCTATCAATACCGGGAGCTATTCCTCCATGTGGCGGTGTCCCATATTTTAAGGCATTTAAGAAAAATCCAAATCTATCATGTAAGTCTTTTTCTTCAAAACCAAGAACATTAAATATTTTCTTTTGAATATCAAGAGAATGGCATCTAATGCTACCAGATGATAACTCCATACCATTGCAAACCATATCATATAGTTGTCCCTGAATTTCTCCATATTTTGTTGGTTCGTCAAGAAAGCATAAATGCTCATCCTTGGGTAATGTGAACATGTGGTGGGCTGGCTCCCATCTATTTTCTTCTGCATTGTAGTCAAATAAAGGAAAATCTGTAATCCAGCAAAAAGCAAAATCGTTGTTGTTGATAAGATTTAAATCTTTGGCTATTTGATTTCTGATACCGGCAAGGACTTTAAAAGATAGTTTATCTGAGTCAGCTGCATAAAGAATGAGATCACCTTCTGAAACATTTAAAAATTTGATAATTTGATTTTTTTCATCTTCAGAAAGGAATTTTGCAATACCTGAATCGAGAGTATTATTCAATATCTTTGTATAAGCAAGTCCCTTTGCACCGAGATGTTTGGCTAAATCTGTTAAACCGTCTATTTGCTTTCTTGTAAAATTAGCACAATTTGGAACCACGATGCAACGAATAGAAAATTTATTTTCGATAGCTTTTTTAAATACCTCAAACTCTGTTTTATCAAATAGATGGGTGATGTTATGAAGTTCTAAACCAAAACGTATATCTGGTTTATCACTGCCGTATTTATTCATTGCTTCTTGATAAGTAAATCTCGGAAAAGGAATAGGGATTTCTACATTAATAGTTTCTTTCCACACATATCTAAAAAGCTCTTCCATAATGTTTAATATGTCCTCTTGATTTACATAACTCATCTCGATATCCAATTGAGTAAATTCAGGTTGTCTATCTGCTCTCAAATCTTCATCTCTGAAACAGCGAGCTATCTGAAAATACCTATCCATGCCACCTATCATTAATAATTGTTTATAAATCTGAGGTGATTGAGGTAAAGCAAAAAACTTCCCTGGATGGACACGACTTGGAACTAAATAATCTCTAGCACCTTCAGGAGTGCTTTTCATGAGGATGGGTGTCTCAATTTCAGAAAAATCTTTTTGATAAAGGAACTCTCTTATTTTGTAGACCATTTTATGTCTAATGATAAGATTTTTTTGAAGTTTTTCTCTTCTTAGGTCTAAATACCTATACTGAAGTCTCAAATCTTCTTCAGCCATGACATTTTCATTAAGTTGGATAGGCATAGGTTCTGAGACATTTAAGATTTTTATTGCATTGACAATGACCTCTATTTCACCAGTAGGCATATTTTTATTAAGATTTTTTGTGTCTCGCGGCGCTACCTTTCCTCTGATAGCAAGTACATATTCATTGCGGACATCCTTTGCTTTTTCATAAATATCAATCTCATTTTTTATATCATTTGGATTCTCTTGGGAAGTAGCTGGAGGATGAAAAACACATTGCACTATCCCTTTTATATCACGCAGATCAATAAATATCAAACCACCTAGATCACGTCTTTTATTAACCCAACCCATTAATGTAACTTCAGTTCCGTTGAATGAGCTGTTTAAATCCCCACAATAGTGGGTTCTTTTAAAATCACCTAAAATTTCAATCATATTTACCTCTTTTTTATCTGATATATAACTTCAAATTTAGTTCGTGTCATTCATGAGACCTTTCACTTCGTTCAAGGTGACAAGGAGAGACATTATCTATTTTTCCTAAACAAAATCTCATTGTGTCTATATAAAATAGTAAATTCTTGGTTTTTATTATCAAGGTTTGGAAAAAATAAAATTCCCTCTTTAATAGCTCCCGGATGTATCTCGCCAAAAGCAAAAGCTCTAGTCATAATGTTTCTACGGATAGTATTTACTCGATTTAAATTTTCTCTTTGTGTTTCAGCTGAAATTGAAAACCATTCTGGAACTAAAGAAGGGTGTGAAAGCGCTATTTCAAGAACTATATCACTGGGAACTAAGTCATATTGCATTTGATTTTCGTTTATCATAGCAAAATCAGTTGGTATTATTCTAATTGGATAACTTGATCTGTTTTGTATCCGGACAAACATTGATGAGAAATACTCTGTTAAATACTGGGGTTCTCCATTCCACAAATCAACTCTGATTGCCATTAATTCATCATCTGTTCTCAATATTGCAAATTCATCTGATACTTCGATGTTATTCTGGGCTACTGGCATATATCTTGAGACACAACTCAAAGACAAACTCAACAAAATAAGTAAAAAAAGCATTATAAATAATCTCATAATTTACTCCTAACTGTTTTTATTTATGGTCTATTACACAAATATAGATTATCTTTACTCCCATTCTATAGTAGCAGGAGGTTTTCCCGTTATATCATAAACAACTCTACTTATACTAGAAACTTCGCTGGTTATGCGGTTTGATATTTTTCCCAAAACTTTATGAGAAAGAGTAGCATATTCACAAGTCATAAAATCTGAGGTTATCACTGCTCTTATAGCTACAACAGGGTCATAAGTCCGAGCATCTCCCTTGACTCCAACCGAGGGAGTGTTTGTTAAAACTGCGAAATATTGATTTGGTTTAGTTTTTAACCTACCTATCTCTTCTCTGACAATGGCATCGACTTTGCTCAAAACATCCAATTTTTCGTTTGTTATTTCACCTATGATGCGTATAGCTAATCCTGGTCCAGGGAATGGTTGTCTTTCTACTAAAGATTTTGGCAATCCCAATTTTCTGCCTACAATACGGACTTCATCTTTAAACAAACCGGACAGAGGCTCGATAAGTTTTGAAAATTTCATATTTTTTGGTAAACAACCTACATTATGATGGCTTTTTATCACGGCACCAGCAGAATCACCTGACTCTACAATGTCTGGATAAATAGTTCCTTGTGCAAGAAAAGGTATGTCACCTAGTTTTAAAGCCTCTTCTTCGAAAACTCGAATAAACTCCTCACCAATTACTTTTCTTTTTTGTTCTGGGTCAATAATACCTTTCAATTTGCATAAAAATCTTTCTTTAGTATTTACACGAATAAAATTCATTTTTTTTTTAGAAAAAATTCTCTCAATTTCATGACCTTCCCCTAGTCTCATAAAACCATGATCTACAAAAACACAAGTCAATTGATTCGGTATAGCGCGTGAAAGTAAAGAAGCACAAACAGACGAATCAACGCCTCCCGATAGTCCTAATAAAACTCTATTTTTTCCGACTGCTTTTTTAATATTTTCAATCTCTCTATCAATATAATCATCTAAGTGATAATCTCCTTTTGCTCCGCAGATAACATACAAAAAATGCCTCATTATTTCGTTGCCAAATTCTGTGTGTGAGGTTTCAGGATGAAATTGAACTCCATATAGTTTCTTTTGATTATTTTCTATTGCGGCTATGTTATTTTCAGAAAAAGCAGTTATGGAAAATCCAGGGGGACATTGGGTGACTATATCTTTATGACTCATAAGCGCCCTGAAAGGTCTCCCCCACTCTTTACCTAAAGAAATTAAGGTTGGATTAGGTAATTTTTTATTATCAGTTGGAATCACATTTACTATACCATACTCACCAACAGCACCTTTTTTTACCTTTCCTCCCAAACAATAGCTCATTAATTGCATCCCATAACAAATCCCCAAAACTGGTATACCTATTTCAAAAATTTTCTTATCACACTTTATTGTGTTATCATCATAAACACTTTTGGGACCTCCAGTTAAAATGATCCCTTTAGGATTAATTAGTTTTATTTCATCTAAAGAAATATCGCTAGATACAATCTGTGAATAAACTCCATTTGTTCTAACAGAACGAGCTATCAATTCTTTGTATTGTCCACCAAAGTCAATAACTAATATTGTTTCTTTATTTATCTCAGACATTTTTTAGTTCCTTAATCAAAGATTAGACAAATTTATTTAAAAGAGCTTTTTTGTCAATTATTTTTCGATAATCAGGAAAAAACACAGATTTTTATATCTCTGTGTCTAAATATGTCATTTACTCTTCCTAGTAGGTAAAAACATCTTACTGAACCTTGCTGCATCATTGTCTGCAAATTTTGAGAAATATCCTGCATTTACTGTTTGAACGCTTTCAATAGTGAAAAAAGCTCCTGGATTGTGAGTATTTATCAAATCGATTGCAAGGTCTAGTTCTGTTCTGTTTATAACCACAAATAGAATTTTAACCTGCCCGTCTTTTCCTCTTGCATCAACGGCAGTTAGTCCGAATTTATTTTCTCTCAGTATAGTTTCAAGATTGACGTTTTCTTTAGATAGTATTACTCTAACCAAGACTTTACCAAGAGAAAGTCTTTTATCCATTGCAATTCCAATATATGTTCCAAGTGCATAACCTAAAGCATAAGCGGTATATGCAATGATACTAGACAATGTAAAAGTATCTGGTACATCAGTGATAATCCTTTTTGCAACCAAAATCCAAATAAAGACTTCAAAAAAGCCTATGATAGGAGCCAATCCTTTATATCCTTTTGATAAAAGAATTATTCTCAAGGTTCCTAAAGAAACATCAGCAATTCGTGCTATGACGATGATAATAGGAAAAAATAAATAAGTAAACAATAGAGTATCTGTCAAGTTGTTCTCCTTTATTGATTAGATAGAGTTAAGAAATGTATTTTATTCATGTATCTCTGGAAAAAGAATAATCCTCAGCTGCTTATCAAAATCGATGTATTTATTTGCAATTTCAGCTATATCCTCTCTGGTTAGATTATCAATCAGTTTTTGTGCTCCTAGAATTTGCTCTGGAGAATAACCTTCCAAAAACATATCATTTATATTTGTAAGCCAGAAATTATTTGTTCTGCTGTCATTTATTCTTCTTTGTCTAGTTGTTTCTTTGTAAGATTCAAGATATCTATCTTCAAAGGTGTTATTTTTCATTGTGGCGATTACATTAAGGATTTCTTCAATGATTTCTTCAACTCTTTCAGGGTCACAAAAGAGATGGATATTTGTAGATAGCTCTGAATGTGGTTTTGTAGTCACAAAAGGTATTGCTGTGATATAATAAACTCCACCTATCTGTTCTCGAACATATTCGTGTAAGAGTAGAGATAGTAATCCGACGGTAGCACGGTATTTCTGGTTTTCTTCGAAACTTTGTGTAAAATCGCTAGAAAACGCAAGTCTAACAATGCTTTGTTGACTACCGAGATAGATATTTTCAATGGTAGAAGTCTGATTGAATCTTAAATTTCTGTCAATGATTCGAGTATCAACTCTTTGACTTGGTAAAGTAGCTATATAAGCAGCAATGTATCTATGTAAATCATCTTTGTTTATATCACCTACAAAAATAAAATCAAAACCATTGGCAGAATCAAACCTACTTTGATAAAAATCGAAGGCAGTTTTGTGGTCGATAGACATCAAGTCGTCATGAGTCATAAAAATACCTCTTGAACGAGGGTGGTCATTGAATAAAACATTTATAGTTTTTGCTGAATGTGCCATCTGAGGATCATTTAATTCATTTCTGATTGTCAACTCCCCTTTTCTTCTCCATGTTTCAAAGGCATCTTCGTCATATCTCAACTCATTGAATTGCAACCATAAAAGTTTCATTCCTGTTTCTAAGTCATTGATAGAGCTTCTACCATTGATATTTTCTACCCAGTTACCGATAGAAACATTAAAACTCAAATCTTTTCCTGATAAATATCTTTCGAGCATGTTTCTATTGAAAGGACCAATGCCAGATTCTGCCATGATATGTTCTGAATACAACGCAGATAAAAATAATTCATCGTCTATCAGTAAATTTCCACCAGTTCGAGTGGCTCTGAATAATATCTCATTATTTCTAAAATCGGTTTGTTTTAGATGAACTCTTGCTCCATTTCTAAGTGTCCATGTCCACATATCAAGCTGTCTATTGTATTTTGGTCTTCTGATTCTGATGCTTCTAGGTATTGATGCCATAAGTTCTTCTTCAAGAACCATTTCAGGATAAAGTTCTAACTCCGTATTTGCTATAGTTTCAAATAAAGAAAGGATATATTCTTCTGTAGGCATCTGGTCTTTGACGCTTTCCGGAGCAAATAAAAGAACGGAGCGGTTTTGGTCTGCGAAAATGGAACTAGATAATTCTGTGTTTTCTGAACGAATTAAACTGTTCGCGATATCTTCTAATGTGATAGAATCAAGTATGATATTTGCTATTTCATGTTCAAATTGTTCACTCAGAGCAGGAGAATTATAGAGAAAATGACCTTGGTATCTCCATATCAAAGCTCTTGATTGGATTGTCTCTCTACCAAGATAAGCTCTTTCAAAACCGACTGTGAGCATATCCTTTGCTCTATTAAGTTCAGACTGGTAAAAAGCATGTTGTTTTACTCTTTCTATTTCGGTAATTATAGTGATAATGCCTTCAATAATTTGGTCTTCATCTAAATCTGCTGCTACAAAATTTGATCTGATATTAGATAAATTTTGTCCCCCATAAGACCACGCTTCAGTAATAGGTGAATCAGGATTTCTAGAAATCTCTGTAAATCTATTGTTCATCATCGTATTTATCAGTCTCAAAATCAAATTATCTCTATAATCTGCCATAGTTTCTATATCAAGTCTAGGTAGTTTATACATAATTTCAAAATTTACATCAGTCACTTCGGGGTCATTTCCGATAGCAATCAATGTCTCTTCATGAAAGGGGATGAGTATTTCATGCTTTTCTCTAGGGTTTTCACGAGTTGGAATATCGTTGAAATGTTTATAAATAAGTGTCCTTATCTCTTCTATCTCAAAATCACCGACAGCTATCACAGCCATTAAATCAGGACGATACCAATCATTATAAAAATCCTTTATCCTTTGATAAGGTATGTTTTCTATGACTTCGGCTGTCCCAATGGGCATCCGTTGAGCATATAAAGAACCTGCATAAAGAACTTCATTTCGTTTGTCCATCATTCGTCCCCTACCGCTTTGACTCATTCTCCATTCTTCCATAACGATGAGACGTTCTCTATCTATGGCTTCATGGTCGAGAGTGACCTTTGATGCCCATTCACTGAGAACAAGAAATGCTGTATCGAGTTCTTCTTTGTTGTCTGTTCTACTAGGTAAAACATAGCTTGTAAATTCTATTGAGGTCATAGCATTTAGTCCACCTCCACCAAGACCAAGTCCTATTGAGCTTTGATATGTTCGTAGCGAATCGCCCGGAAAGGATTCTGTACCATTGAAAGCAGAATGCTCTACAAAATGAGCCATTCCACGCTGGTCATCATCTTCCATAGAAGAGCCTACACTGAGAACAAGTCTTAGTTCAGCAAAGTTTAATGGTGTTGAGTTTTGACGGATATAATAAGTTAATCCGTTTTCTAAATGCCCTATCGTTACATTTTCATCGATAGGTAACCTTGAGTCTAGTTGGAGCTGGTTTGCACATAGACTAAAAATGCAAAATAAGGTTACTAACCATAGATAAATTTTCTTGTGTTTCATAATTTATACCTCTGTATAGTTGTTTTTATAAATTTAACTATATTTTTTTGATTTTGTTTCAAGTTTTGATTTACTATCTAAACATCATCCACTCAATAGCTTTCTCAATAATCTCATGACTCATTTCATGAGCACCATCAAAAGGAAACAGCTCGATATTATACCCCATAGCTTTCAACCTCTCATAAGCATCAACACCTGTCTCAAAAGTGACTACCATATCACTTTCGCCATGAACTATCAAAACAGGTATTTCTCCATTTTCGGGGATTAAAAACTCTGGGAGAGCCAATCCACCACCAAAACAAATCAAAGCATCAAAAATATCTTGATTTTGTAGTCCGATACTCAGTGTTTGATAGCCACCTTGAGAAAAGCCACTCAAATAAAATGATGAGACATTGTATTGCTCTCTGAGGCTGTGATTTAAGCTTGTGATATAGTTCTGAGTCAGGACTATACTATGGCTGTCATTGTAATCACCTTCGTCAAAATCAACAATCATCCAGCTAAAATTTGTAGTCCTTCTGATTGTTATTTCCCATGGATATGGAGCTTGAGGCATGATAAAAATAATATCATTTTCTCTAAATGCTTCTGAAAGTGTCGAGCTATTTAAAGGACTTCCACCATGACCATGCAAAAAAATCATCACAGGATACTCTTTTTCAGGGTCAAAATCATCAGGCAGTATAGTTCTATACCTGATTTTTGAGGTGATTTCGTGGTATGACATAAAGCCGCGTTCTCGTTCTCGGCTGTCTATAATCTCGAAAACTTCATCTCGATAAACCTGAAAAGCCTCTTCTTCCCAGACATTTGAAAAATTTCTCTCAGAGTTTTCTTTACTAAACTGAGTTCTGGTTCTTTTCTTCGCTTCCAAAAAAAATCTGCCAGCTAGTTCTGGATTGTTAAGCTGGTTATAACACAATGCCATAAAATACAAAGCATTGTAATCATCTCTCTGCGTCTGCCAATAATCAAAGAAATATTCCAATGCCTTTGCAAAGTTTTCTTCACTATAAGCCGCATACCCTCGTTGCAAAATATCCTGATTGTCTTCATTCAAGAGTCTTTCTGCAGTTTCTATCTCGATTGAGATTACATTCGTTGATATTAGAAATAGACCTAAAATCAACATTAAAAAGAGTTTTTTTCTACTCATGTTTCCTCCGTGGAATTTATTTTTTATTTATCATTCTTTTCAGAATTATATCTCACTAGTTTAATCCAGTCTATTTCACCTTTCTCATTACAAAAATCATTAGAAAATTGTTTTGTAAAGAGATTAATAACCTTTACATAAGAGTCCTGAAAATCATCATTTCTTTCTTTTGCTAGGTGTCCAAGTGGTTCTATGATATCTAAATACAGATTTTCTTTTCCAGATATAAAAGACCAAAACCTTTGACCACAATATTTAAAATAATCTCCTTTATCTGGCTTGTTATCTATTCCGTAGCAACATCCATTAACTGCAACGATAATAAGATTTGAATTACTTGTCCTTAGTGTTTTTTTTGCAGTTTTAAAATCAGTTTTTAGTTTTTTTATCTGACTGCTATTTCCCCAATTTTTACTGGATTTTATTGTTACGATGTATCGAATGTTGTTATAATCAATTTCAAGGTCAATATTGGGAATCCCTGATTTCCAACCACCATACACATTGTTATTAATGAAAATAGCTAAATTCTCAAGCCAGTCCCCAAAAATAGTCTCTTCATTTGATGAGATATGAGCATCCAATATGCCTCTTACAATCTGTTCTGTAGTTTCAGTGTTCTTAGCCTTAAATAAGTAAGGATTTTTCCTTTTCAAAACATCAGACAATTTTAGTTTATCTAAGCTCTTCAGCTTTTTTTCGTGAAATAATACTATGTTATCTTCTACATATTTTATGACATCACTCATCTTTAGTTCTCTCATGTATTTAACTCCAATTAAATATTATTTGATTTGGTTTTTCCATTCCCATTTTTACCATCTCAAAATATTCGGGTTTTATTTCTATGCCAATAGCATTTCTATTCATCTTATTAGCTACAAAAACGGTTGTCCCACTGCCCATAAAAGGGTCAAGCACGGTATCACCTTCTTTTGTAAATAGTCTTATAAACCACTCTGGCAAAGCATCAGGAAAGGCTGCGCTGTGGTTTTTATTGCTGCATTCTGTTGACAGATAAAGCACATTGTCTGGATAAACACTCTCTTTTCCAACCCAATTTGAGATGTTTTTCCCAAATCCACTTCCATTTTTTGCATTATCTCTGATTTTATCAGTCTCGCTTAGATTTTTTAGACGACCTGTTGCCCAATTACCAATAGGAATTTTTACCTCATCTTGATACATATTAAAATGTTTATTCTTGTTAAATTGTAAAAGTCTTTCCCAAGCATTCCTAAAACGATTAGGCCATTTTCCAGGATAAGAGTTTTTCTTATGCCAGATAAACTCTTCTGTCCAGAGCCAACCCTGTTTTCGCAATGCTAAAACCAATTCCAAGACATAAGTAGAGAGTTCACCATTTTCGGCTTTTTCCCTGATGTTCAAAATAAATGTCCCGTCAGGTTTTAAAACTCGGAGTAGCTCCATGCTGATAGGCAAAAACCACTCGACATATTTGTCTGGAGATACACCTCCATAAGTGGTCTTTCGTCTATCTGCATAAGGCGGTGATGTAAAAATCAAGTCTATATGATTGTCTGGAAACTCTTTTAGGATGTCGAGACAATCTCCGAGTTTTATAAGGGGGATAGGCATTATCTCCCTCCTTTTAAATGAAAAATCGTCTCTGCATAAGCTCTTTTATCTTTTTCTGTTCTATTCAAGACAGGTCTTTTGAATTGGTTCACTATCACCATCCCAGCATTTTCAGCGATTTTGGGATACATATTGTATTTATCATTTGCTACGAGGAACACATCGAAGTCATCTGTCAAAAATCTTTTACAATTGTTCAAAACTTCAGAAATGCCTTTAATATAGCTTGTTTGAGCATCTTTTGTTTACCCTTTAAAGAGCGGACCAATTTCCAAGTCGTCTCTCCGCTCAAATCCAAATAAATCATAAGCATAAGCATGTTGCTCATGGTAGTCAATCAAGCCTACATAAGGTGGTGAGGAAAAAATACCTTTGATTTTTTGTTTTTCAAGAGTTGCTCCAAAATCATTTTGCTTCTTTTTTATTTCCTCAAAAATATCAATGTTACGACTATCCCCTGTCAAACATAATTGGAAAGTGTCTGTCCTGAGTCTATCAAATTGTTTTAGTCTATTAATAGTGTCTTTTGCATAAGTTTTCCACCATTTATGGATAGAAAAGAGTGGTTTACATATTTTACCATGCTTGCTACAATAATAAATGGTTGTAACAGGCTCTATTAGTGTCGCTAAGTCGGCATGGGTTGTTGCCCGACAGCTACGGATAGTTCTGCTTAAAATGACAGCTATGATTTTTTTTGTTCTCACATTTTCTATCTCTTTTATTTGCTCAAAAACAAGGTCAATTTCAGCTCGAATTTGTGGGGTATACCATTTATCCAAAAAAGTATTTTTATCGCTCAGAAGTAGCCCAATTTCATGTTTTTTGACCAAGTCTTCATAGATAGGCAAAAACCCTATTTCCTTTTCAGCTCCATATTCATTTTCAACTATTTCACCTCTTCGTAGTCGATACTTGAAGTCTGGAACGGGGAAATATTTATTATTATAGATATATAGCTCTTTTACCAGCTTTTCTTCAAAATCATTGATTTTGGAGTTCTTTATCATAATTTCAAGGTTTATAGTGATTCTATTGATTTCTTTTTGAATATCAGCAAAGTCATACCGCGAAACCTTACAATTCCCAATCAAAGTATTAAATGCGGAAACATCAACTCCTATAGCATGAATACCCAGCTCTGAGGCTTGCACCATCGTCGTTCCACTACCAGAAAAGGGGTCAAGTACAATATCACCTCTCCTAAAAAATACTTCTTTTTTAAAATTGTCAATATGGTCGCCCAAAAAATACTCTACAAGCTGAGGGATGAACTTTCCTTTATAAGGATGTAGTCTATGAACATGCTTTGTCGTCTCTGCCTCTTTATATTGCTCAAAGGATAGTTTCCAATTCAAGTCTTCTCCGAGATTATTTTTATAGGTTGATTCTCTTGAACCTTTGTAGGATTGATAATAATGCTTCAACTCTTTCAAATCTATCCGTGTAAACCCGTTTTCACCTATCTTCTTGATGATGCCATATTGGATTAAATAAGAAATATTTGATGTGGTAACATTTTTTCCCAGATGCTTTGATGCCCATTCACTGGCTTGTTTGATTGATAATAAGCTAGTTTCTGTCATATAATATCTTTTCTCATAATCTTTAAATCAGTCCTACCTACTCTTCATCCACTCAATCGCTTTCGTTACAATCTCATGATTCATTACATGAGCACCGTCAAAAGAGTATAGCTCTACATCATATCCTCTATTTTTGAGTCTTTCAAAGGCTTCTACCCCACTTTCATATCTGACTGCCATATCACTTTCACCGTGCACTATCAGGACAGGGATGTTTCCATTGTCGATAAAATCCTCATCATCCAAAAACAAAGCACCACCAAAGCATATCAGACCTTCAAACATTTCTTGATTTGTCAATCCAATACCGAGAGTATTAAAACCACCTTGAGAAAAGCCAGATAAAAAGAGTGATTTCACATTGTAATTCTGCCTGAGTTCATAATTTAGTTTTAGGATGTAGTTTCTAGTCAGCATACCGCTATGACTGTCATTAAATTCACCCTCATCATAGTCAAATATCCCCCAGCTTAGGCTCGTAAACTCTCGAGACGATATTTCAAAAGGGTAAGGTGCATAAGGTAAAACAAAGATAAAATCGTTTTCTATCAATAAATCAGACACATAAAAGATATTATGAGGATTACCACCATATCCGTGCATATAAATCATAACAGGATACTCTTTTTCAGGGTCAAAATTTTCAGGAAGTATGGTTCTATATCTCATTTTTGTAGGTGTTTCTATATATGAAATAAAGCCTCTTTGCTTTTCTTGTTCATCAATTGTTTCATAAACCTCATGCAGATAATTCTGAAAAATTTCATTTTCATATACAGTTTCAAAATGCCTTTCAGTAATCTCTCTACTAAACTGGATTATGGTTCTTTTTTGAGCTTCTTGAAGAAACCTACCAGCTAGTTCTGGGTTGTTCAGTTGACTATAAGCTATTGCAATTTGTAAAAGAGCATTGTAATCGTCTCTTTGTGTTTGCCAATAATTGAAGAATTGCTCAATAGCCTCTTCATAATCGCCTTCTCTGAATGCAGCTTGTCCAGCTCGGACATAGTCAATGTTGTTATGGCTCAATAACGAATCTGCTACAGACATATCCAGTCCGAACACCTCTGTTGAAATAAGCAATAAGCTCAAAATCAACACATAAAACAGTTTTTGTTTACTCATGGTTTACTCCTTGTTTCTTCTTGTGTAATTTAATTTATTTCAACAATTTTATTTTAAGTTTTTTTGTCAATAAAAATTTAAAAATCAAATATTATCATTCTATAGATCGTCATATAACAGGTATTCCTTGTTGTTTTGAACGAAGCAAAGATATTATAACTCTATAAATTTCAAAGTAATTGAAATCCTTCGCTCCGTTGAGAATGACAGAATTTTTTCACTCTGCGACAGCCTCTATTATACATCTAAATAAAAATGGCATAAAAGATCCAGAATTTTTATTTTGAATTAACAATTTGTAATTTAATGACCAAGAAAGCAAGCTGATAATCAACCAATACTGTCATGCTGGTGCTGATAGATTTGGGATTGACATTAATCTAAACTATGTGCATGAATGTATCGGTAAAGACAAGTGGCGCAGGAATGTTTCCATCGTATTCTGGAATTATTAAAAGATGACAACTATAAATTTCATCATTAATCTAACTAATTAATGGTTTATCGATAGATTTACTTTCATTGATTGGTAAATTATATTTAAATAATCGAGATCGAAAATATAGCTGTGGTTAGACAAAATGCATAAGATTGAGTTTTTCAACTATAATCAATCTAAAAATAACTCCCTACATGCATGGTCTGTATGACCTTATTATCTTAACAGATAAAATCACTAGCAATAGTTTTTTGCTAATGAACCTAGAAGGGTAAATTTAATACATAAAAAAAGATTGGTATCTTGAACACTTTAACTTTTTCGAAGACTGAAATCTACCATAACTCTATATTTTAAAATACTTACGCTATATATATATACTCAAACTAACCACTTTGGCAATATTTCTGAAAACATCATTATGAAAAAAATATATATTGATTTTAAAAAAAATCTTGTCAAAATAACCTCTTTTTTTTTTATGGTTCTTTGAAGAATTTGAAAGGACGGTAAAAAATGTCAAGAATATGCGATATATGCGGAAAAGGACCTCTTAATGGAAATTATAGAAGCCATGCAATGAATGCCACAAAACGTAAATATTATCCAAATTTACAAAAGATGAGAGCAGAAATTCATGGTGTTATTAGAGGTATAAAGATATGTACATCATGTTTGAAAACAAACAAAATAAAGAAGGTTGTTTAACTGATACTTAGGATAGTTCAAAACTATAACCAAATTTAAGCAAGATATTGAATAGTTTAAAGATTTGACAGATATTTTATACAAATTTTAATTTATTCTCAAAATTAAAATCAAAAATATATCTTGCCAAAAATAGCTTAATTTTTTTTATGACACTATGAGTCGGGATGTAGCGCAGTCCGGATAGCGTACTTGAATGGGGTTCAAGTGGTCGCTGGTTCAAATCCAGTCATCCCGACCATTTTATTTTGTTATTTTATAATGAGTTACGAAAAAACATAATTTCTGTTTATTTTACAATAGAAACGAATACACACAAAAATATAGGAAAGAATGAAGAATTCAATTATCATCAAAGGTGCCTCAGAGCATAACCTAAAAAATATAGATTTAGAATTACCACGCAACGAATTAATAATTTTCACTGGTGTGTCCGGTTCTGGAAAGACATCTTTAGCATTTGATACATTATATGCTGAAGGTCAAAGAAGATATGTGGAATCTTTGTCTAGTTACGCTAGACAATTTTTAGGTTTGATGGAAAAACCTAAAGTAGACTACATAGAGGGTTTGTCCCCCGCTATATCTATTGATCAGAAGTCAGCTAGCAAAAATCCTCGCTCAACAGTCGGAACCGTCACAGAAATTTATGATTATTTAAGAATACTTTTTGCTCGTATTGGAGTTCAACATTGTTATCAATGCGGAGACGAAGTGGCTTCACAGAGTATTGACCAGATAGTTTCAAATTTAATGGAACTTCCAGAAAAAACAAAAATACAAATATTGGCACCTCTTATTCAAAGCAGGAAAGGAGAACATCGTGATGAATTTGAAAAACTTCGTAAGGATGGTTTTTCTCGTGTCATAGTAAATGGTCAAGTTCGTGATTTGACAGAGGATATAAGTTTAGATAAAAAATATAAACACAATATCGATGTGATTGTCGATAGAATAGTGATAAAAGAGAATATCCATACAAGACTAACTGATTCAATAGAAACATGTTTAAGACTCACTAACGGGCTTGTGAAAATTGACTTTACAGACGAAAAAAGACAAGAAATTATTTCTGAACACAATGCTTGTGCTAAATGTGGAATTAGTTATCCAGATTTGATACCTCAAAACTTTTCATACAACTCACCATTAGGCATGTGTTCAAACTGTAATGGGTTAGGAACTAAGCTCGAATTTGATCCTGATAAAATAATCATCGACCCCACTCTGTCAATTAATGAAGGTGCAGTAGACCCTTGGGGAAAGTTAGGTGACAAAAAAAGTGGTTGGACAAATCAAAAAATACTGTCAGCAGGGCAGAATTTTAATTTTTCACTTGATACTCCTTGGCAGGATCTAAATGAAAATGTTCAGAAAATGCTACTATATGGTGCAAGGGGTAGGTCTTTTAAGGTTAATTATGAAAGCAAAGATGGATCTTCCTACCAATTCAATACTAAAATGGAAGGGATCATACCTGTTTTAGAAAGAAGAATGAAAGAGACATCATCAGAAAACATGAAACAGTGGTATTTAAGATACATATCTGACAAACCGTGTCATGAATGTGATGGCACAAGACTAAAAAAAGAAGTTGTGTCAGTAAAGATTGATACAGAAACTATAGTATCCATTTCAAAAAAGTCAATCAGTGAGGCTTTAGAATTTTTTCATCAATTAAAACTGTCTGGTAATAAAAAAATAATTGCCTTTGATTTATTAAAAGAAATTGTTGCAAGATTAAGGTTTCTCGAAAATGTTGGATTACATTATCTCACACTTGATAGAAGATCACCAACACTTTCTGGGGGAGAATCGCAAAGAATAAGACTTGCTTCTCAAATTGGTAGTGGACTAGTAGGAGTCATGTATATTTTAGATGAGCCTAGCATTGGACTACATCAGAGAGACAATTCTAAACTCATCGATACCTTGATACACTTGCGAGATATAGGAAATACCATAATTGTCGTAGAACATGACGAAGACATGATGAAATCTGCCAATAAAATAGTTGATTTCGGGCCAAGAGCAGGCATAAATGGTGGTGAGATAATAGCTTATGGAGACATAAATTATATACAAAAATGTGAAAACTCATTAACAGGCATGTATTTATCAGGAAAGTTAAAAATAGACTTTTCAGACGATAGAAGAAACCCATCTAAAGATTTCATCAAAATCGTAGGAGCAAAGCAAAACAATTTAAAAAATATCAATATTGATATACCTGTAGGTTTATTTACCTGTGTAACGGGTGTTTCTGGTTCAGGGAAAAGCTCTCTGATTAATCAAGTTTTACTGCCAGTTGCAGTGTCAAATTTGAATAAAGCGACAGTTAAACCGGGTAAGGTTGATAAAATCTTAGGACTTGAAAAACTTGACAAAGTGATTGCTATTGATCAACAACCTATTGGTAGGACACCACGCTCAAACCCTGCAACCTATATAAAACTTTATGATGTTATTCGAAATCTATTTGCAGAGCTACCAGCTGCAAAGCTTAGAGGATATACCCCGGGTAGATTTTCCTTCAATGTAAAAGGAGGTCGGTGTGAATCTTGTGAAGGAGCTGGAGTAAAACTTATAGAAATGCATTTTTTACCTGATGTTTATGTTACATGTGAAATCTGTAAAGGAAAAAGATATAATCAAGAAACACTTCAAGTTTTATATAAAGACCATTCCATAGCTGATATTCTTGGTCTGGATGTTTCTCAAGCACATAAAATCTTTGAAAATATACCCACTATATCTAAAAAGCTACAAACATTGCTGGATGTAGGGTTGGATTATATAAAACTTGGTCAATCTGCAACCACACTCTCTGGAGGAGAAGCTCAAAGAGTAAAATTAGCTAGAGAATTATCGAAAACAAGCACTGGAAAAACTCTTTATATACTTGATGAGCCAACTACTGGTTTACATTTTGATGATATAAACAAGCTCCTCACGGTGTTACAAAGATTGGTTGATATGGGAAATACTATCATTGTGATTGAACACAACCTTGATGTGGTCAAATGTGCAGATTATATTATTGATCTTGGTCCTGAGGGTGGTGACAAAGGCGGATATATAATAGCAAAAGGAACTCCAGAAGAGATAATTCTGGAAAAGAAATCTGCTACTGGAAAATATCTGAAGAAAAAGTTAATATAGAATTTTTATAGAGATAATCATGGAAAATGAAATACCAGAGTTTTCACAAGTAAATAATTATGACCAAGAAAAGATAGTTTTCAATATAATTTGGTTAAATATAGGAGCCGCTGTCTTTTGTATTCTCGTTGGAGCTGTATTTGTGATTTTATATCAATTAATATGGAAAGTAAGTTTTATATCAATTCTTAATTTAGGTTATTTTCCTGCTTATTTATTTTTGATTATTTTCATAATATTAGCCTTTTCTCACGAGGCTATTCATGCTTTATCATTTGCTTACTTTGCAGATAATAAATTTAAATCAGTTAAAATTGGTATGATGCCTAAAGAAAAATTATTTACCCCTTATTGTCACTGTAAAGAATTACTTAAAATCAAACATTATCGAATTGGTGCTTTCATGCCTATGTTTGTTTTAGGGATTATTCCTGTTGCAATTTCTTTATTAATAGGAAATAATGTCCTGTTAACATGGGGAATTCTTATGATTGTTGCTGGTTTTGGTGATTTTTGTTTCCTCTTGAAACTAGGAAAAGAGAGAGGGAAAGACCTAGTCTATGATTTACCCAATGAAGCTGGTTTCATAGTTTATAGGAATAAAACAAATAGATAAACAATATTTCATCTATAACTTCTATATAGTTCTTGCCATACAAAACCGCGTGGTGTGTTTAAATCTTCTCTCAACATACAAATACAAATTGAGTCTGTCGCATAAAATAATATTTTGTCATTCTGAAAAAGTGAATAATCTTAGATCCAATGCAATATTTAAATTTACAAATTCTACGCTACTCTCTGAATCGTTCATCATACCTCATCGCCACAAAGAATGAAAATAGCATGCTTGCTTCAGATTTCTTGTTAGAATTTCAGAAAAGCTTGATATAGAAGTATTGTCGTAAGCTAAATATTCATTTTCTGCTCTTCGTTTGCCTTGTAGCTTGGAAAACTTTTGTATGGCATCATCTGTTATAAAAGCAAATAATACAATACTGGTTTATGATTGGAGGTTGCTACCTTCAAGTAGCGGAGGCTCCGTTTACAAACAATTGAATTGTTTCGGGGGAATTTCAAGTGAGGAACCAGCAACGAAGGGAGAGGGGGATAGTGATAAAAATATTCATAATTAACAAAATATTTTAGATATTCACTCACATTTTCTGGTAGTTCCATTTTGTAACTTTTTTCTTATCTCCTCATATATTTTATCTACTTTTTCTACATCATCTGTTACACTCCCATCTGTTAACTGGAAAACTAATCTACCATTTAAAGAATAAGCTATGGGTAATCCTGCTTTTTGTGCTTCTTCTTTTGCCTTTCTTACCGCTTCATTCCCTATTTTTTGAATTTTTTCTGAAAATTGGTATTCTTCAAGAGTCCGCATGACTTATCTCCTTAAATTTTTTATAGATTAGAGGATTTATAACTTCATTTTTGTCATTTCCAAAAGCTATCAAATCAAATCCATTTTGAAAACTGTATCTCAATTCCCAGTTATCCACTACTTTCATAACTGACCAAAAATTTTTTAAACTCCTATCATATCTACGATAAATATCATCTATAGGAACATTATGACCACCAAGCAACACCCTGTTTTCGACTCTGCGAATATTCAAATCAACCAAATCAAGAAATACATAGTATAATGTCGATTTATAACCCTCCTTACTCACTTTTTCTAGTATTTTATTATGAAAACGACCAGAAATAGTTGATTCCATGATAATTGATTTTTCCTCAGCGACATAATCCTCAAATTTTTGTAACATAATTTTACCAGCTCTGATGCCAATATCATCACCTATCTCATAAGCTATCTCATCCGAGTTCAAAAAATAAAAATCTGGCAAATTGTATAACAATTCTTTAATCAAGGTCGTCTTTCCAGAACCATTTGCCCCAGCTACTAAAAAAAAGGTTTTCAAAACTCAATCTCCAAGTCTAAACATCTAAATTCTTTACATATTGAGCGTTCTCTTCAATAAATCTCCGTCTAGGCTCGACCTCGTCACCCATCAGTATAGTAAACATTCTATCAGCCTCTACTGCATCGTCAATTTTTATCCTCATCATTGTTCTTTTTTCTGGGTCGAGGGTAGTTTCCCAAAGCTGTTCAGCATTCATTTCACCGAGGCCTTTATATCTCTGGACCATAGTTCCTTTTTCACCAATTTCTGCTAGGGCTTTGTCTCTATCCGCTTCAGTGAATACATATATCTCTTTTTTACCTCTTTTTACAAGGAAAAGAGGTGGTTTAGCGATATAAATATGTCCATTTTCAATCAGAGGTCTCATATATCTAAAGAAAAATGTCAAAAGTAGTGTGCAAATATGTTGTCCGTCTACATCGGCGTCGGCCATAATGATGATTTTGTTGTATCTAAGTTTGTTAATATCAAACTCATCTCCGATCCCTGCTCCGAGCGCAAGGATGATAGGTTGTATCTTGTCATTTCCTAATACTCTGTCAATTCGAGCTTTTTCTGTATTGAGCATTTTTCCCCATAAAGGCAATACTGCTTGAAAATTTCTATCTCTACCTTGTTTTGCAGACCCTCCCGCAGAGTCGCCTTCTACAAGAAATAGTTCTGTGGTTTCTTTATCGTTGGAGGAACAATCTGCTAGTTTGCCTGGTAAACTTCCAGATTCTAATAAACCTTTACGACGAGTTAAATCTCTTGCTTTTCTTGCTGCTTCTCTTGCTCTTGAGGCAGATATAGCTTTTAAACAGATATCTTTTGCAATTTTAGGATTCTCCTCAAAATATACAGTTAGTTTTTCATAAACAATAGAACTTACGATTCCTTCAACATCTGTGTTTTGTAATTTGGTCTTAGTCTGCCCCTCAAATTGAGGGTCTTTGACTTTTACAGACAAAACTGCTGTAATTCCTTCGCGAATATCGTCTCCGGAAGGGACAGTTTTTTCACTTTTATCGAGACCTGTGCTTTTTATGTAGTTATTGACTGTCAAAGTGAGAGCTTTTTTAAATCCGGAAAGATGAGTTCCACCCTCAATAGTATTGATGTTGTTCGCAAAGCTATAAAGATTTTCAGAATATCCGTCTGTATATTGGATAGAAACTTCAAATGTTGCTTTTTCTTTTTCTCCTTGAATATACACCGGTTCTTTATACAAAGGTTTTTTTGCTTCATTAAGATACTCAACAAAGGAGTTTATCCCACCATCATATTTAAAATGATGATGTTTGGCTGTCCTTTCATCTGTCAGCATTATACTGACACCACGATTGAGAAAAGCTAACTCTCTTAGCCTACCAGTCAGATATTCAAAACTAAAGGTTACCGTCTCAAAAATGGTTTCATCTGGTTTAAACTTTATCCAAGTCCCTGTTTTTTTTGTTTCTCCTATCACTTCAAGCTCTGAAGCTATGATACCTTGCTTAAAAAATTGCCTAAAAATTTTTCCTTTTTGTGAAACTCTCACCTCAAAGTCTTCCGATAACGCATTTACTACCGAAACTCCTACTCCGTGCAATCCGCCTGCTATTTTATATGTCTTGTCATCAAATTTTCCACCTGCATGTAAAATGGTCAAAACTACTGTCACTGCCGGCATATTCTCTTCTTTGTGCATATCTGTTGGGATGCCGCGACCATTGTCTTCGACTATGACGCAGCCATCTTCTGTTATTCGAACATCGACAGTATCACAATAACCTGCCAATGCCTCATCTATTGAGTTGTCTACAACCTCATATACTAAATGATGCAGTCCTCTCTCTCCAGTTCCACCTATATACATAGCAGGTCTTTTACGAACTGCCTCCAATCCTTTTAATACCTTAATGTTATCCGAATCATATCGTTCTTCTATCATCGTTACCTCTATTTTTCTTTATAGTTTATTTATGTTTCGAGAAAAATTATCTCAAAATTCCTTTTTTATTCTCGCTATCAAACTTTCTTCATCAAGTCCCATAGTTTTATACACATCTTCAGCTGAACCAGAAAAAGCATAATTTTCCACACCAAATTTGATAAGTTTGAAATTTCTTTTTGGGTTTATATTCTCAGTGTCTTTTTTAGAGCTTTGTGTCCCAATGGCTTCCACAATTTTTTGAGCAATTAAATCACCTAAACCAGTCTTAACATTGTGGTCTTCAAGAGTAAAAATCATTCCTGTTTTATAAGCTCTTAATATCTCTTCTGTGTCAATTTCTAGCGGAGAGGGTATGTTTACTAATCTGAGATTAAGACCTTCAAGAGATAGTCTTTTTACTACCTTAATCGCAGTGTTGACTAAAGTGCCTGTAACATATAATGTTCCAGCATTACCGTCTTTTAAAACATCAACTTTGCCATATTCAAACAGATAATCTTTTCCAAAAAATACTTCATCATTATCATTTCTGATTATATCAAGTTTTGAACGCCCCATAGCTATCAACCAATTACCTTTCTGATTGACTACATAGTTTATAGCTTTATATGTCTGATTAGGATCAGCTGGTATAATCAGTTTAAAACCAAACATATTGTTAACTAAACCAATATAATCAACACAATGATGAGTTTTTCCGTCTTCTCCTACATCTAAACCAACATGAGTTAAAACTACTTTCAAATTTGTAAAATTTATATCATTCAATCTATGTTGGTTGTAAACTTCAGTCAACCCAAACATCCCAAAACCTGCAAAAAAAGTCTGAATCCCATATTTTGAAATTGCTCCTGCACATACTGCGGTATGATGCTCTGCAATACCGGCTTGAAAGAAGTTTTCAGGCAAAATTTTATTAAATTCACTTGTTTTTACACTTCCCATCAAATCACAGTCAAAAACAGCTATATTTCGTTTAGTGTCCTTATTTTTTCTTGCTATATCAGCTAAAGCGTCACCCCACGCAGACCTATTGTCGGTAGATTTTTCATAGTATTTTTCCTTATTTACTTGAAAATCAAAAATATACTGCTCGGGGTTAAGATTATAAGTCGCAAACAATTTATTTTCTTTGATAGATTTCCTTTTTTCTCGATGCATTATTCCGTTGTCTCTATATTCAGGTTCCGTCAAAGTATGAGTTTTTTTCTCTTTTCCAACCATAATATCTGGCATTGTAGGTGATGTTTTGTTGATGTCCTTTTCATTTTCAGATTCGATAATATAGTTTAAATCTTTAAAAGCAAACATTAATTCCTCATCTGTCAAAGCCATACCATGATATTTTTCTTTGTTTTCCATAAAGGAAACACCTTTACCCATGATAGTTTTTGCCAAAATCAATACAGGTGCATCAATATTTTGAGCTTTATTCAAAGCTTCAAATATTTCTCTATAATCATGCCCATTTATTTGTATAACCCCCCAACCATCTGATTCATAATTTGCTTTGATATTTTGAGGCATGATTTCAGTTACATTTCCACAAATTTGAATTTTATTGTAATCAACAATTGCGGTGAGATTATTCAAACCGTATTTTACAGCAAATCTTCTTGCCTCGCTTATTTGGCCTTTTTGTTGTTCTCCATCACCCATTATACAGTAGATATGATTTGATATAGACTTTAGTCTACATTCTAAAGCAAAACCACAGGCAGCTGACAACCCCTGACCTAAATTTCCGGTTGTCCATTCAACACCGGGGACTAAAGGCTCTACATGACCTTCAAATGGACTACCGGCAAGCCTAAATTGGGTAATTGCATCATATAAATCAAAATATCCACGCATTGCAAGAACTGAATAAACTGCTGGAGATATGTGTCCATGACTTATCACTACTCGGTCGCGATCATGTTTAAACGGTTCTTTAGGGTCAATGTTTATGCAATGATACAAAGCCAGCAATAAATCAAGTGATGACATAGAACCACCCGGATGTCCAGATTTTGCGAGAGTAGTCATAGCCAAAATACTTGCTTTGGCTTCATTGGAAAGTGTTTGCAATTTTTCAATAGAAATGATAGGTTTTAAAATGTCTTTCATAAAACTCCTATTTTAGTAATACCATTCTTTTTATATCAGAAAACTCATTTGTTTGCATTCTGTAAAAGTAGATTCCACTACCTACATTTATCCCATTTTCATCAGTGCCATTCCATGTTATATGATGAATCCCTCTTTCTAAATTTGTATTCAACAAGGTTTTAATTTTTTGACCTCTGATGTTAAATACTTCTAACTGAACAATTGAATCAGTTTCTAAAGTAAAACTGATCAATGTGTCTGGATTGAAGGGATTAGGAATATTTCCAAGTAACTCTGTCCTGAGTGGTAAATTGTTTTGTTCATAGTCAGAAGAAGGCTCTGGAGTGACAGTCACAATATTTGAAGGATCTGATTCTCCATTTATTTCATCTCCCCAGATAGCAGTGACAAAATATGTATATTGTGTGTAGTAAATGATATCATTATCTATAAAAGAAAATTTATCATTTTCTCCATTTTCTGAGAGATATTCTGAAGACTTCTGATTCAAAATATTTGCCGAATTAAGAACTACTACCTCAAAAGGTTCATCATCTCTGTATACCATAAAACTCATTAATGAACCAAATTTTTGAGGTTGGGGTGCTTCCCATGATAAAACAATTTCACCTACTTTTTCGTCTACTTCTAAATTTATGGGTGGATTAAAAACAGGAACAATCACCGAAATCATTGAGATTTCAGATTCACCATTTTCATAAATAGCTTTTACTCCATAATAATAAAAACTATCTGGTAATATATCTTCATCTATGTAATAATCCTCCGTGATTTCGTTAATAAAAACATCATCACGAAATATTTTATATGAGTTTGGTCTTGGCATAGGATGTTCCCAATTCAAAGTCACAACTCCATTTTGGGCTATTATACTAAGATTAGTCGGTGGTTGTAGTGGATGTGTATAAAGGGCAAATCTTGCATTGGTGACGCCATTCAATAGCCCAATTGCTGTGGGCAAAGGGGCTATAATAGGTGGTCCTGACATGTTTGACCGCCACCAAATTGTTCTTGCTTGTTCTTCTATCGGTGTAAATTGAAAAGCATTTTCACTACCATAAATAATTTCACCATCTTTTACTGCCATCACTACAAGATTTCCATTATCATAACGATATGGAGTATCAAGAACAATCTCGATTTCATAAGTTCCCTCTTCATATACAGCTAAATCTCCCGAGTAAACTAAAGTGAAATGATTTGAGGGAATCCAATCTGAATTGCTCGTGAATGTCATTTTATCTGTCGTAGCCATGTAAATATTGATTTCACATCCGGGGAATACGAGAGTTTTAGCTCCTGTAAAGCGAACTGTCATCTGGTAAATATTGCCAAAAGGTAATTCATTTTGATAATAAATAGTTTGAGTGATACTATCGCGTGAATTGAAATTCACAAAGGAATTATTCAAAGCTGCATTACTATTGGGGTTTCCTATATAAGCTTCTGCGGTTCCTTCAGGGATGACTCTAACTGTAAAAACATCGGTATCATTATTGTTCTGACCTTCATCTAGTTCCCAATCGATTCTTCCAAAAAGTTTATATTCACCCAAACTTGTTGGTGTCCAATTTATTGTAATAAAATCAGATTCTTCTGGAAGGATAAAAATCCCCGGCGCAGTTGCAAGAGGTATATTATTTCCAAGCTGCATCAATTGGACATTATATCCATCAGCGGGATTTAACCCATTATTTTTCAGACCTATCGTAAAAGTAGCTGGAGAATTAATAGGCATTCCAACTAGTCCAGATATAGTTGTAGCCTCTAAGTCATATTCAAAAGTATTAACTTCACTGACGATCATCGACATTAGTGTTATCAGCTTTACATACTGTTCTGTATAAGGTATATTCTGATGAATAAACAGATCATTGGTAGTGTGATAATATGGGTCATCATCTCCAATATGAAAGAAAATTGAAGGTATTCCTACGCTATGATATGCCCAGCTGTCAGATTGTTGATTCCATTGGGTAGTATTAGACATGCTCATACCCAGCTCTTGTCCTAGTTCCATACCAAGGTTTGTTAAAAATTCAGAACCCGGATAACGAATTAAACGAAATTGCCAGTTTGGTATGGCAGAATAAGAAATCATGTCGCTATTTAACATAGCAATGACATTTTTTCCTTCAGAAATCATTTTGTTGGCATCATGATAAGCTCCATGTAAACCAAATTCTTCTTTAGCCAAGGTTACAAAACGAATGCTATATTGTGGTTGTCCGGGGTGCAAACTAAGGATACGAGCAATTTCCAGGACAGCGGCTACACCGCTTGCATTATCGTTTGAACCCGGTGCAAAAGCATTGGGATTTGACATTTGTGCATTGGTTATAGAATCATGATGAGCTCCTATAATCACATAGCTATCCGGATAAGTGGAACCAACCATTGTAGCCACTACATTTGATTGCCAAGAGCTTCCGTTCCATGAAGAAGCAAAAAAAGTATCTTGGACAACATCATTAAAACCAAATCTGATAAATTGGTCAGCAATCCATTGTGATAAATCCCATCTATTCGCATTGAAAGCGTGACGAGAATGAAAATCTTCTAAATTTTGCATAAACCAAGCTATGGAATCACCATTGACTTGGTTTAGTATATTTCTATAGTTAACACCTCGATTTTGAAAGTTTGATTGAGTTATTCTATTCCTATAAAACACTTTATCGTTGACTTTTACAGGAGTTAGTCGAAGCGATTCACCATGCTCTATCGAGTTGGTAGTCTGACCTATATTCTCTGCTAGAACTCTTTCAACGCGAAAAGAACCTTCATTGATAACAATCTCACCTACATAACTTCTCGATTCCAAAGGAACTCTCATTCCTTTTGTCACAATAAAAAGAGGTTCTGCCTCAATATCTCTTGTGAGTAATGTAAATGGAATATTTCTTGTTTCCAAGACAGCAGTAGATTCAACAGCTACCACAATAAAATCTTCCATTTCAAAGCATAAATTCAAATTCAAACTTTCCAACAAATCCTTATTTGAATCAGAACTTAAGTCTATTCTCACAACAGTCTGAGCAAATAAAAAATTAGTCGTAACAAGTAAAAACATTAGTAAATAAAGCAAAATGTTTTTGAAAATATTCATGAATATCCTCCAATAAATTTCTTTAAATGCCAAAAAAATACTTATGTCAAAAATGTCAATACTAAATGTAAAAACTGGGTTTGTTTTTTGATTTTTTTGTTAAAAGAATAAATGATTTTCATATTCTTTACCCGATTTAAAAAAGTTATCCACATAAAAAATACTCTTTGTAAGCCATTAATTTTCAAGATTTTATAAGGGGAACAAAGAGGAAGGATAGAGGAAAGGAAGAGTAAAGATAGGTATAATATTGAAAATCCAATAGATACAGATGCGTTTTTTTTCACATATCCACAAGTTATCCACACTTTATCCACATATTTAATTAATCAAATCGGCGATTGTAGTAATGAAAAAAAAGTGATCAAAGTTTTCTATTGACAAAAATGGCAAAAAATATTTCTTGGATTACATTGAGTAAAATTATAAATATAAATTTTCATTACTATATATTTTATATATAGTTAATCATTATTTATAAGAAATATTATTGAGGTATAGATGAATATATTGATATTCAATATCAAACACAATTGGGGTGGTATCACTACAGAAGATGAGATTATCATTCGCGAGTTTAAGAGGCTTGGTCATGTAGTTATTGTTGTAGCAAGACCCAAAGCAAAATTTGCTTTACAATCAGCGTTCAAAGATAAGTTTATTACATTTAAACCAGGAGCGTATTTCAACCTAATATCTATTCTTAAAGTAATAAAAATAATCAAAAAGCAAAAAATAGACTTAGTAATTACTAATACAGATAAAGAGATTTCCATTGCTGGTGTGGCTGCGAAAATATGTGGTATTCCCAATATTCGTAGGGCTGGTTCATCTGATGATCTTAGTGACCAAAGACGATTTTTTACTATAATGGAAAAAAAACTAATAACTATCAACCTCATGCCGTCTCAATCTGTCTTTGATCAAGCTTATCAAACAAATAAAAAGATAGATAAAAAAAATTATATTCCTGTTTACACAGGCAAAACTCCGATTTTTTATGATCTAAAAGAAATTGAGGAGTTGAAAAAATCATGGGGAATTAAAGAAGGTGAAAAAGTTCTCGGAATCACTTGTCAGCTCGCCAAAATAAAGGCAATTCCAGATCTAATTAATGTGTTTTCTCGACTAATAAAGATTCATACTAATTTAAAATTAGTAATCACTGGAGATGGCAATGAAAAAGAGTATCTTTTACAGATGACAAATGATTTGCAACTCAATGATAAAATTTTCTTTACTGGATTTACTAAAACACCACAGCTTCATGCAGCAGCTTACGATATATGTTTACATACCTCACACTCAGAGGGTATTCCCAATGTCTTGTATGAATATTTAACTGTTCAAAAACCAATCATTATTTCTAAAGTAGGCGGTATTCCTGAAGTAGTCAAACATGAACACGACTGCCTTTTATATGAACCGGGCGATTTAGACACACTATGTCATCATATTGAAACTGTATTAATAAAACCTGAAATAGCTCAAAAAATAGCTGTAAATGCTTCCGAAACAGCAAAAATATATACAATAGATAGGTTTATATCTCAATTGTTAGAAATATTTAATGAATACATAAAAAGGAGTAAAACATGAAGATAGAAGTATCGAATGGAGAGATTATCGACAAAATTTCTATTTTAGAGATAAAACTGGAAAAAATCCAAAACCCAGAAAAACTACAAAATGTGAAAGTAGAATATGAGCTTTTAACAAAACATTTTGCTGAGTTAGGGCTAGATAATAACCATGTTCTATATCAAAAATTGAAAAGCATCAACCTCAAACTTTGGGATATTGAAGACCTACTTCGAATCAAAGAACAAAAAAAAGAATTTGATAATGATTTTATCGAACTTGCAAGGTCGGTATATTTTACCAATGATGAGCGTGCAGAAGTCAAAAAAGAGATAAATCACCTTTCAGGATCGTCTCTCTTTGAGGAAAAGGAGTATGTGGACTACAAAAATAAAGATTGATAAAAAGTTGATAAAAAAAATATTAGTGATTCAGCTAAAACCTTTTGGTGATGTCTTTCTGGCAAGTTCAACTCTTGAACCACTCAAAAAGCATTTCCCAAACTCTGAGATAAGCTTTTTAGTTTATCATCCCTATCAAATCTCTATTTTAAATCATCCCTATCTCAACCAGATAATATCAACTCCTAAAGGGAAAGGAATGAGATACCTGATAAATCGAATTAATACTCTAAAGCAAATCAGAGAATTAAAATTTGATTTAGTGATTGACCAGCAAAACGGTCCTACTTCACAAGTGATTTCTTTTATTAGTGGCGCAAAATATCGTATAGGATACGAAAACGGTCAATATGCTTTCATGTATAATGTCAAAGTAAAAAAAAGCATTGATAAATACTCTGCGAGCCAAAAACAAGATTTATTACTTCCTTTAGAGATTAAAGATGAAGCATTAAGATTTCATTATCATATTACTGAGAACTCACAAAACTACATAAAAGAATGGTTGACAAGCGTCAATCTTCATGATAAAGATTTTGTGGTTTTTTCTCCCGGAAGTCCAGTAGTGAGAAAGAAATGGAAATCAAGTCATTATGCAAAACTCGGAGATTTAATTTCAGAGAAATTTGGTCTGCCTATAGTTTTATTATGGGCAAAAAATGAGTATTCAGATTGCAAAATCATCTTTGAGGAAATGAAATATAAACCCTTAATGGCTCCAGATACCGATTTAAATCAGGCATCAGCGCTTTTGAAAAAAACTAAACTATTGGTCTGTAATGATGGAGGATTAAATCATCTCGCCTGTGCAACAGATACAACCACAATAGCTGTGTTTGGAACCAATATGCCTATTTTTTGGTCACCAGCACCTTTTTTTAAAAGCCATCATCATCTATATAAGCCAGGTTTTCCATCACTGGAAGACAATAGCTTTGGAATTTCTCCAGAAGAAGTATTAAGTAAAATAAGTGAGGTATTTTTAAATGAATAAAGTCAGTGCAGTAATAATCTGTAAAAATGAAGAACATGATATTAGGGATTGTCTTGAATCTGTCAAATGGGCTGATGAAATTGTCGTATATGATAGTGGCTCCACAGATAAAACATTGGATATTTGTAAAGAATATACATCCTCAATATACCACTGTTTAAAATGGGAATGGTTTGGAAAAGCAAGATTTGATGCTGTAAATCTCGCAAAATATGACTGGGTATACATGATTGATGCAGATGAGAGAGTATCAATTGATTTACAAAAAAAGATAATAGCTATTCTTGAACAAAATGATCACAATGAAATATTCGCTTATAGAGTTAAATATGTAAATTTTGTGGCAAAGAAAAAAATAAGATTCTCAGGTTGGAATAATCAATATAAAATCCGTTTTTTTAATCGACAATACGGGAATTACAATTTGAATAAAATTCATGAAAAACCTATTATGAATTGCAAGGTAGCTAAAATCAACGCAGAACTCTTGCATTATACTTTTTCTGACATTAGCGAACAAGTAAACCAGATGATTTATAACATGGAAGAAGGTGCAAATGATGCTTTTAAGAAAGGAAAAACCGCCAATATTATAACAGCACTATTTAGAGGGTTTTATAAATTCTTATCTATGTATATCTTAAAACTTGGTTTTCTAGATGGTAAAATTGGCTTGATTTTAGCAGTTAATTCTGGATTTGGAACATGGATGAAATATGTCTATTTATCAGATTTGTGTAAAAAGAAAAAAGAAAATGGTAAAAAAGGGTAATAAGTTAATATGAAATATCTCTTTTCAATTCTAATTCCTACTTGGAATAATCTTTCTTTCCTTCGTTTGTGTGTAGAAAGTATTCTTAAAAATAGCAAATATCCTCATCAACTGATTATTCATGTCAACCAAGGTGCAGACGGAACATTGCAATGGGTCAAAGAACAAAGATTTGACTACACATATAGCGAGGAAAACATAGGCGTGTGTAATGCTTTAAATGCATCATATAAAAAGGCTTTATCGGAATATATTCTATATATCAACGATGATATGTATGTTTGTCCAGGATGGGATGAAGCATTGTATAACGAAATTCTGACACAACCAGATGAAAAATTTTATTTATCTTCTACAGCAATAGAACCTGTTGATGTTGGAAAAAAAGTAGCTATCGCTCCTTATTCATATGGTATCACACCTAGTGATTTTGATGAAGAGAGATTACTAGCAGAGTTTCAAGATTTTCATTTTGATAATTGGTGTGGATCATCATGGCCCCCAGCTGTTGTACATCGCAAAATGTGGGATATTGTTGGTGGATATAGTATTGAATTTTCACCCGGATTTTATTCTGATCCAGACTTTTCAATGAAATTATGGCAGCATGATGTTAGAAGATTTAAAGGCATTTCTGGTAGTAGAGTATATCATTTTTTTGAATCATCTACTAAACGTTTGAAAAATAGAAACTCAAAAAAAGGAAACCATTTATTTCTAAAAAAATGGGGTATATCGGCTCGCGCTTTTTATAGTTATTATTTACGAATGGGTGAACCATATCATCAACTGACAGAGCCTAAAAATGATTCTCGTTTTTTGTGGAAAAAATTTTTATGCAAATTAAAAAGATTTTGGATTATTTTTAATAAATAGTGTTATTTTTTTATGAAACCATTGATTATAGTTAAATGTATAATGAGGTATTAAGAAAATAACTTTATCAAATAGAAAAGATAATTCGATCATATTTAAGGAAATAAAATGAAAGGGAAAAAAGATAAAACTATTGAAAAATTTTCTATTAATATGTTTTATACATTGGTGCCAAATAAAAAATGGAAAATATACATCAAAAAATATTTATTTATTTTTATCGATAATATCATGAATAAAAAAAAATAATTCCTTTTATAAAACATCCAACCTGTTCGAATAGGTGTAAAAAAATGAGATTATGTATAGAAAAGACAATCTCAAGTAAACAAAATCCTATAAATATAGAGAAAATGAAAACGGAGCAGTTATGTCAATCTTAAAAAAATTTCCAAAATTACATACTTGTCATAGGATACTAAAAGAAAGTCCATTATACAATAACTTTCGAATAATTAAGCATTTAAGAAAATTTTATCGCTACCATAATCAGACTGATTATTACCATACAAAATTTGGTTGGACATTGTTTGATAAGGATAACTTTTTGAAAAATAATCTGCATAGAATAGAAGAAATTAAAAATATCCTTGCTGATGAGCGAAGTAAAATGATTTATCAAGGTATGATAAATCTTCGTCAAACAAGAAATGCAAAGGACTACCCATTTCATTTTGTGAAAGAATATCAATATTTCCTAAAAAAAATGAAGTTTACAAAAGACGAAGTATTCATCGATTGTGGTGCAAGTGGTATCACAATTGATACTTTCATCAAACATTGTCCTCGATATAAACAAATTTTGGCGTTTGAACCTGTTTTAAAAGATTATGAAAGATTAGTTGTGAGACATGGAGGTAATCCTAAAATAACATTACTGAATAAAGGTGTTTATGATAGTGAATGTGAATTATCATTTTTTGAGAATAAAATCATAGATAATGCTTTACATAGTGATAGTATTGAAATAAAGACTCAAACCATTGATAATTTAGAGCTAAAAAAGGTGACTTTTATCAAAATGGATGTTGAGGGAGCTGAACTACAAGCCTTGAAAGGTGCAGAAAATACCATAATCCGGGATAAACCCAAACTCGCGATTTGCATTTATCATAGCTGCGAAGATATGGTAAAAATACCAGAATATATTCATAACATAGTCCCAGAATATAAATTGTTTATTCGACAATACCATTTTGTAGGTGATACGGTTCTTTATGCTATGATATGAAAAATCAAGCAAAAAGCTTCTAGAATAAGTATGTTTTGAATTAAACAAATCTTCAATCTTATTTAAGGAAATAAAATGAAAGAAAAAAATAAAACTATAGAAAAGACTTTTATCCATTTGCTTTGTGCATTGGTGCCAAATAAAAAATGGAAAAGATACATCAAGAAATTTTTTTTTATTTTTGTCGATAGTATCTTGAATAAAAAAAAAATAATTCCTTTTATAAAACATCCAATCTGTTCGAATAAGCGTAAAAAAATGAGATTATATATAGAAAAGACAATCTCAAGTAAAAAAAATCCTATAAATATTGATCATTTTGATATTCCTATCTACATTATTGTTTATAACCAATTAAATTTTCTTGAAATTCAGATAAATAATTTAGAAAAATTAGGATATCATAATATTCACTTTATTGATAATGCCAGTACATATCAGCCTTTATTAAATTATCTTCAAAAAACAAAACATACAGTTCATAGAATGGACAAGAACTATGGCTATAAAGTTTTTACTAACAGTGGGTATTTTGATGACATTATAAGAAAAGATTATTATGTTCTGAGCGACCCAGATATAATATTTTTTAGACTGTTGTCCCAAAGATTTTTTGTTGGATTTTATGAAAATTTTACACACATATCCTTTTATTGACAAAGTAGGTCCTGCCTTAAAAATAAATGATCTTCCAAAGACAAAATATGGAAAGTGGGTGGAAAATTGGGAAAAACAGTTTTGGGCTGATGAAAATATTATAGTAAATTCTTTAGGTTTTAAAATTTATCATTCAAATTTAGATACTACTTTTGCATTATATAAGCCTAGAAGAGATATAAGGCACACATATAATGCTCTTAGAGTCGCAGATATTTATACTGCACTACATTTACCATGGTACATAGATGAAGTTGATAAAGAAACTGAACAATATCTTGAAACATCAAACCATAGCTCTACTTTTAGTAAACTATATAACAGTGATTTTAAACCTAATTACCCAATTTAAAGGAAGTAATGCATAATGAAAAACCCATCTTTTTCCATCATCGTCCCAGTTTATAATGCAGAAAAATATATAGATAGATGCATAGATAGTCTGATAAAGCAAACTTACAGCGATATAGAAATAATCCTTGTCAATGATGGATCAACAGATAAATCAGGCTCTATTTGTGATGAATATGCAAGCAAAGACGATAGAATTAAGGTCATCCATCAAAAAAATCAAGGTATAGCAGAAACTAGAAATGTAGGAATTAGAATCGCTATTGGAGACTTTATAATTTTTGTAGATAATGATGACATTTTAGAAAAAAAGTCTACAGAGGTATTTTGGAAGATTATTCAAGAAAATCCAGATGTAGAAGCGATAGTCGGAAACCATTATAGTGTTATTAATGATAAGTGTTTTTTTAGAATAAAAAATAAAAATATAGATAAAAAATTGATAAGTGGGATAGATTTTTTAACAATCAATTTACTAAAAAGATGTTTTGATGTAGCTCCGTGGCTATATATTGTTAAAAGAGATTTTATACTCATGAATAGTTTATACTTTAAAAATCTTGTTGAAGATATTGAATGGACACCTAAAATGCTTCTATTGGTTAAAAATGTATATATTTCTGATTTTTTTCATTATTTCAATTTTAGTGTTAAAACATCAGCTTCACATATAAATAGAAAAAATCGAGCTTTAGATATTCTTCAAATATGTAAAGAGCATGAAAATCTATTTAATAATATCGAAGAGAAAGAAAAAAAAGTTTTATCTAAATATCTACTTTTTATTAGATATCTTGACGCTATAAAGATGGGTCAACTATATAAGAAAGAAAGTAATCATTTGGTAGATGTACATTTTTTGAAAAGAAATGCAGTTACTAAAGGAGACAGATTTTCTCTTTTTGTATTTTTATTGAGTCCTTTGATATATTATCGTATAGTTTTTAAACTCGAAAGATATTGCCATAAATTACTAAATAAAAAATTGAAAAAGCGTTTTATTCCTTATGAAACAAAATGATATTTTAGGAATCAAATGAATATAACCAAAATTCTCCTCATCCAAACTGCATTTATTGGTGATGTGATACTTGTAACCCCATTGATATATAGTTTAAAAAAACTCTACCCTGACTCGAGTATTGATGTCATGGTAATCCCTCAATGTGCAAAATTACTCGAAAACAATCCCAGTATCAATAAAATAATCAGTTTTGATAAGAAACATAAGGGATTTTGGGAGTTTTTGAGTTTCATAAAATGCCTCAGAAAAGAAAGCTATGATATTTCTATCTCTCCTCATAGCTCCTTTAGGTCTGGATTGATACCATTTTTGGCAGGAATAAAAAAAAGAATAGGATTCAAGAGGTATATACAGCAGTTTTTTTTGACACATAAGATAGCTCATCCTAAGGGGATGCATAAGAGGTTGAAGAATTTGAGGTTGTTGGAGTTGATTTGCCCCCCCCCTACCCCCCCCATAAATGTGTGGGGAGATTTAAGGTGTGGTATTAATAGTAGTGACAGGACTCATCTCTATCCCACTATCCAAAACTATCAAAAAGCACAAAATTTATTAGAAAGCCTACCCCAAAACCAAAAAATAATTTTAATTGCACCGGGTTCTGTTTGGTTTACAAAGAGATGGCCTCTTAAAAACTACACTTTATTAACTCAAAAACTACTTGCGGCAGGTTTCAATGTCATCCTGTCAGGTAATAGTCAGGAAAGGGAATTGACAGAGCAGATATTGAATACTCCCCATTCCGAGATTGCTTCGCGGGAAATTCAAGTAAGTAACCTCGCAAAGACGCTGGATGAGGCAAAAAATATCCAATCTATCGATAGTCAGGAAAGGGAATTGACAGAGCAGATATTGCCCCCCCCCCATTCCGAGATTGCTTCGCGGGAAGTTCAAGTAAGTAACCTCGCAAAGACGCTGGGTGAGGCAAAAAATATCCAATCTATCGATAGTCCGGAAAGGGAATTGACAGAGCAGATATTGAATACTCCCCATTCCGAGATTGCTTCGCGGGAAATTCAAGTAAGTAACCTCGCAAAGACGCTGGGTGAGGCAAAAAATATCCAATCTATCGATAGTCAGGAAAGGGAATTGACAGAGCAGATATTAAACCACCCCCATTCCGAGATTGCTTCGCGGGAAATTCAAGTAAGTAACCTCGCAAAGACGCTGGGTGAGGCAAAAAATATCCAATCTATTGCAGGTAGTTTCAGTCTGCTTGACACCGCAGCCTTGATAGAAAAAGTAGATTTAGTAGTTTGTAATGATAGTGGGACTTTACATATAGCTAACGCTATGCAGACCCCTGTTTTTGCATTTTTTGGACCAACTGTAAAGGATATTGGATATTTTCCTTTCAATGCAAAAGATTTTGTATTCGAAGTCGATTTAGGATGTCGTCCCTGTGGTAGTCACGGAGGTAAAAAATGTCCCCAAGGTCATTTAAACTGCATGGAGATGATTTCTGTGGAAACGGTGTATGAAAAAATTATTTCTTTTTTCATAAGATAAATCTGTTGTACATAAATGACTGCAGTCCGAGCAGATTAATAGCATTTCCTAAAGAAGTTCTATATCTCCTTTCGTTCCACCCTATTAAACAACCTACCCTTTCAGGGTAGGAGAGGTTTTTATAGATTTTTTTCTACTAAGCGTCACATCTCTTCGAGATGTGTAAGGAATATTAATAATTAATTAAAATCGACTTTTCGGCGAGTTTTCTACCAAGCCATAATTCCTCTGGAATATTCAAAGAAGAAGAACCAAAATGAAAAGTTTTCTAACAAGCCATAATTCCTTTGGAATATTCAAAGAAGAAGAACCAAAATGAAGTAATAAACGAGGGGATAAATTATGCAAATCTCAGAAATTTTCTTTAGTATTCAAGGTGAATCTGTTTATTCAGGCTTACCTACTGTTTTTATAAGAACTAGTGGTTGCAACCTAAATTGTAATTATTGTGATACAGGTTACTCACTTAATTCTAATTCAAAAATATTTGTTAAAAATGTATCTATGAAATCGATAATTGAGAAAATTAATAAATTTCCTCATACCAATCTTGTTCAAATAACTGGCGGAGAACCACTTTTACAAGAGGATATCTACGATTTAATGTTTCTTCTGCATGACAACAATTTTAAAATCCTTTTAGAAACAAATGGCTCAATAGATATTAGTCATGTCCCAGATTTCGTTTGTAAAATAGTAGATATAAAAACACCTTCCTCAGGTCATCCAGAAAGTTTTCTCCTAACAAACTTAAAATATATAAATCCTGTAAAAGACAATCTGAAATTTGTTCTGTCTGATATGAAAGATTATAAATGGTTTAAAGATTTTATCATAAAATATCAACTATTTGGCAATCATGTTTTGGTCTCGACTGCTTTTTCTCAGATAACACCAGAGAAAATAACCAAAAAGATATTAAAAGATGGATTAGATGTTCGCTTTCAATTGCAAATACATAAATATATAGGAATTAAGTAGTTATACAATTCTTATAAAGGTAAATCTTTATCTATCAAACTACTCAAATCATCTTCACTTTTAAATCTCAGGACATTAACCATAAAAATATTAAGTTTATTGACTATATTCGGAGGTAATTGATTTCCGTCAACTTCAACAGAAAGAATAGGATAATTCCTCTCTCTAGCCCAAGGAGTATATATCCCCTCAATGACTCTGCCAATGAGACAAGCAAAGGGAGCTATGTTAACTATTCCAGAATATCCAGACTCCATGACAGCAGCAGCCGAACCTGCAGAAACAGCAATTTCTGAATTTAATTCGAGATTTAAAAAATAGTCTTCTGTATATTTCATAATCACTCTCATATTGTGTTCTGTTTCAGGCACGAGTCCAGTCGGCGCAAGGATAGAGATGACTTTTTTTTCAATAGATTTTTTCCACCACATTTCTAAATGTAATTTTTTTAGGTCATAAAAAGGTCTTGAGAAGAAAGGAAATAATGAAAAAATGTCTTTCTTTTGAGGATGAGTGTTACGAGGCTTGAGAACATCCTCCTCTCCCCCACCTTGCAAATCCTCTATTAATCCCCCATTATGAAGGCGAACAGGTCTTTTTTTAAGATTAATTAATTTTTTTAAAGCATATTCCCTTACAAAATCAAGATAATGTATCCATTCAGAAACACCAGCAATTTTTACTATGATACCTCTTTCACTCATCAGATTGACGAGTTCGCTGACGGCATAATCGTCTCTACGCACATATATTTCTCCTACTACTAGCACTTTTGGACATTCAGTCACTTTTTTCTTGAGAGGTATTTTTTTGACTTCATTGGCAATTAATTTCAATTCTTTCCACAAGAAGCTTTGTTTGTGTTCTACAGTATGAATCAATCTTTTCCATAATTTTTCAAAATCTATCAAAGCAATCTGAGGATTGACAGCTGTTGTTAAGAGGCTATTTTGAATATCTTTGAGATAATCACAAATTACAAGTCCTTTCCACAATTGTTTTGCGAAATTGTTATCTAATTCCGTGTAAGAATTTTCAGCAGAGAGAATAAAAACAACTAAATTTTCGAGCATTAAATCTCTAAAAAGGTTTTCGTAAAACACATAATATTGTCCAGTTCTACAAGGTCCCACGGTGATAGGCACAAAAAGAAGATAAATCTCATCTTTTCTATATTTATCACTCCAGATAAACTCTAAAGCACTCCCCAAAACAAGATGATTTGGCACACATTCCTTTCCAGAAGAATGGTTTCTAGCAATCTGAATAGTCTTGTTTGTAGCTATAGGAAGAACTTCTGTATTAATTCCCTGACTTCTGAGAGCAGCACCTAAATATTCAGTAGTAATAGCTCCCATATTTGATAAAAGGACTTTTACTTTTTTATTATACCTTATATTGATTTTTTCACCAGTGAGGTGGTTGTCTACTCTTAGTTTATTTTCTTTTAAAGCTGTTTTATCAAAAACGAATTTCCAACCGTTTTCATATCTAGAAGAGGTATTTTTTATTTTTGGCAATTGATAGTCGAGAACAGATTTTTGATTAATAATCGAACTATTAATAATATCTAAAAAAGCTTCAACACGAGTATCAATACCGGCATCTGCTGAATGATTGTCCAGTTCAAGTATTAAAAAAGGTTTTGCACCCATTATCCATTTGATATAGTGCAAAATAAAAGAATCTGGAGCACAGGAAAAATTGGTAATATAAGTCAGAAAAATATTATCCTGATTTTTAATGAAAGTTGCCGCTTTTACAACTTGTTGACCATAATACCAATACATATTGGGGAAAATTTCCTCATTTTCAAAAGGCAAAATGTCAAAAGGTAATACCGAATAACCACGAGTAGTAAATTTACGCGGGATTCCCATATTTGCTTCAGCAGTAAATGCGTTATATGGTCTTCCGAGTATAGCAATTACTGGTCTTTCAGACTTTTGAACCTCTATGAGCGCCTCTTTACCAAGTTTTCGAGAATATTGAAAAAACTCATTTTGCTTTTCTAATGCTTTGAAAAAAGCATTTCGTGAATTTTCTTCTGACACTTCAAGTTTTTGATTCATGACTTGAAATAGTTCAAGTGCCTTTTCATTTCCAAATTTAAAACTAACTACACAAGGTAACCATTTATTTTTTTCAACTTCCGGAAATGCTTTTTCAACATAATAAGGTAAAGCTTGAGTAATAGGACAGAAATTGGCATGAACATCATCTTCATAACTCTGCATATCTCTGAAATGAGGAAGAAATATAAAATCAACTCCTTTGTTAAGACAATCTTGCACCATTCCATGTGCTATCTCTGCTGGAAAACAATATTCTGCCTCTGTCCTTGCGAGACCTTCTTGGACAATATTTTCAGAAAGATATGTTTTTATGCCAAGTTCTCTAAAATAATGGTAGTATAAAGGATACAAAGTGTGGATTGATAAGGCTCTTGGGAAGCCAATAGTTATCTGTTTATCTTGATCAGGATAATTATTTTCTCTATCAAATAATAATTTTTGTCTTTTTTCAATGTAATCAAAAACAGGAATATCTTGAATTGATTTCCTCATATTTGCATATTTATTACATCTGCCACCGAACATGTATTTTTGGTTATTAACCTTTAAAACTTGAATAGGACATAGATTTTCGCATGATTTACAGGTAAAAATACTTTCATAAATAATTTCTCTATTTAATAACTCATCTATATTCCAGTTGCTTGCATTCAATTCTGAAGATTTTTTCTTTGCTAATAATGCAACTCCAAAACAACCCATAAGCTCTGGGAGAGGTGGAATTAAAATTTCTCGATTTAACATCATAGCAAAAGCAAGAGGAACTGCTGGATTTTTGGCAACACCGCCTTGTAAAAATATCTTTCCACCGATTGTTCTATTTCCTACTACTCTGTTTAAATAATTCGCGACTATAGAACAAATAATTCCAGCTGTGATATTTTCACGACTTGCACCTTGTTGAACAGCCTTTCTTATGTCACTATTAATAAAAGCAGAACAATGTTCACCAAATTTTATAGGTGCTTCAGCTTTTAATGCAATTGGACCTATTTCTGTAATTTCATGAATAGAAAGATCTCCTGAAGCACTTTCCTCAATAAAAGAACCTGTTCCAGCTGAACAAGCCTCATTCATAGCATAATCTATGGGAACTCCATTTCTCAAAAGCACATATTTAGCATCCTGACCGCCTATTTCAAAGATAGTTTCAACTTCTGGGTCAAAATAGGTAGTTCCAATGGAATGAGCAATGATTTCGTTATAAACCGCATTTGTTTGCAAAAAAACCCCTAAAATTTCTCTGCTTGACCCTGTAGTAGCTATCTGTATAATATTTATATCTTTATTTCCTTTTTTTTCAATAACTTGTGTTTGGATATTAAATAAACATTCTTTTGTGGCACGAACAGGGTCTCCGTGAGTTCTTGCATAATGACTTGCCAATATAACATCAGTATCAGCATCAATAAGGCATGCTTTTGTAGTGGTGGAACCACCATCAACTCCGAGTATGTATTTATTGTTGTTAGAGGAATTTAAATCTACACTATTTTCATTTTGAGTAGGAATATCAAATGTTTTTATCTTTGAATACCAATTACTTAAAGCTGATAATGAATCAAATTTAATTTCTTTGTTCTTAATTAATTTTTCTATTGGTGGCAGTGGACTTCCGAAGGATGTTGCTAATAATGCAGCTCCATAAGCCTCAAAAATGGGAGATATATCCGGTATTATAAAGTCTATCTTGGGTGCTTTTTCTTTGATAAATCTAATAATATGACGATTTAAAGTTATACCTCCTGTCAATATTACTCTACCTGAGAATATTTTGGCTCTTTTTAAAAAATCTATCACCTTTACAGCCATGACATTGCAAAGCGAAAGGGTGATATCGTCTTTTGTAGCCTCTTGTTTGTTAAGTTTATGAGTGCAATCACTTTTCATAAAAACCGAGCAACGGGTGGATAATTGATAAACATTTGCTGTGTCTGGAACTTTCGCAATATCCTCGAGAGTCATATTCATACGAGAAAGCTGTTGCTTCAGAAATTCTCCAGTTCCGGAAGAACATTTGCTACCAGAAAAATTATTAATAATTTTCCCTTCAGAAAGAGAATAAACAATTAAATCTTCCCCCCCCATACAAACTACAGCATCTACATCAAGATTTAAGTTTTTTATAGCTGCTTCGATACAAAGAGGCTCATAAGTGCCGGGGATATTAAATATCAGCCTTCCTTCATTGCCTGTAACAAAGGCGGATATACCTTCTGGTACTTTATTATCTAATAGCAATTTTTTCGCAGTGGTTGCAAAATCACCTTCGTGGGGCAGTGAACCACTCCAGACTAATTTATTATCATCTAAAAGCACTAATTTTAGACTTGTAGAACCAATATTTATTCCTAATGATTGCATATTAACTCAATAAAAAACAATATTATTTTACCAATTTTGAAATATCCCTAAATTTTGGATGTTTTGCATCATTCAACAAATTGAAGAGTAACATTTCGGTAGTGACCACATTAATCTTACTTTTTTCGAGCAAGTTGAGAGCGATTTCTTTGCTGTAGGCTTTTCTTGAGGAAACTGCATCAGAGATTAAAACCACATCATATCCTATTTGTGAAGCCTCAAGACAAGTTTGGGTAATACAAACATGAGCTTCAATACCGTAGACTATCAATACTTTACGGTCAAGTTCATCAGTGTATTCTTTTACTTCATCTGTCATTGCACTAAATTTTGTTTTTTGAAAATATTTATGAGATGCTGGTAAATATATATTTTCAATAGATTTACCCAGTTTATCAGGGCTTTGCTCTGTGACAATCAGAGGTATTTCCAAAATCTCTGAGACTTTGTTCAAAATATCTGCATTCTTTACAACATTTTGCATTTTGTAAATTATGTCTTTAAATTTTTCTTGGATATCAACCATGATAAAAATACAGTCTTCACAGTAAATATTGTAAAAATTGGTTTTCTCTTTATCATTGCCTTTACCAAAAATTTTTTTAGTTAACTCCATTATATCCTCTTTTATACTCTATTTTGATATATATAATTAAAATGATTTGAACTAAAAATGAAAAAATGGGATTTCAAAAATATAATAATAATCCAATTTATTTCCTTTTTTATCAAAAGCCTGACCAAATCTATGTAAAGTCGGCATACCCATTATTTCCCAAGCAGAGCGTATTTCATATCCCATCGCTTCAAAGGTTTTATTTTTCTCAGAGAGAACTTCCTCAGTTTCTCGAACAACTACATGTTGTGAAAGTCTTGTATAATCATACCAACCAGAAACACCCAAATAGCCTGCTCGGAGCAGAGGTATACCCCAATTTAAACTAAAGTCTAAATCATCAAGTAGTTTTATTTTTAAATCTGTTTGTGTATTAAACAATTCTTTCCCCCACATCATCTGATTGAAACCTCTAAGATACAATCGAGAAAACATGGGTTGACCACCAAAATAAAAAAACTCAGAATCATCAACACCGGGTAAAAATTGAGAAAAAGGCTCTCCACCTGCTAAACGATAATGAGTTCTATTTTGGAGAGCAATTGTTTTGATTATTTCATTCTTACTCATATTTAATAAAGGTGCATAAGAAAAATCAGTAAATGCCTTTATTTGCCAATAATTTCTTAACATACCGAGGTTTTCATCCGAAAATTCATAACTTAATTCTATATCTAAAGATCGAACTGGGTGATAAATACTATTCATCCAGGGCAAATCATAATAATAATATGTGCCTAATTCAGCTGTAACAATATCATTTTCAGTAAACATATCAGAAAATTCCTTTGATCGTTCTAACAATCTGAAATTGTAATAAGATAAACTAGCATGGTAATAAAGATGAGAAAAGCTCTGATACCTAAAATCTTGACGAAATAAGGCTGATAACGAATAAAGATTCAATTTATTGTAGATTATATCTTCATTGTGAACACCTGCAATCCAGTTAGTGTTGATTGCAGTCATACTTATTGAAGGTCTAAAGGCATTGTTTTCATAAGTCATCATCCAATATGGGTCACTTTCTTTGTGCCATAATGGATAAAAACCAGCGGCTTGAAATAAATGCTTTCCTAAGGGTTCTGAGAATAATACAGTTCCGACCACTCCCATGGAAGTTGGTAAGGCAAATCCCGTTCTATAACTGATATTTTTCAAGGGTGAATATTTCGATTCAATTAAGTTGTTATAAGGAACTATCAGATCAGGAATTTTGTTGGCAGGTTCTCGATATATCCATCTATTGTAATAATGGACTGGATCTACAGTAACTCTATTATCAAAATCTCTTTTTTCTGGTAAATATGCTTTACCTATCACATCGCTACCTCTGTCAACTTCATTTAAGCTTATAGCTTGAAGCCCTTCTTCATGTTCAACCAAAATCCTTGGAAAAATATTATATGGAGGGGTCTCAAAAAAACGAAATTCTTCAGTTTCTATATTATATAGATAAAGTTCTAACTTGAAAATATTTTCATTTTCCATCATTATAGAAAGATTCTTATCGTTCATCCAAAGCACATCTTGCGGCATGGAATGAAGTTGCAGGATTTCAATAGGCTCGTTTATAAAACTGATGTTATCAAGGTTGTTTAAAGAGTTTAGAATCACGGTTTCATTATTGATAGATGAATTTGTTTCAAAAATCGCTATCAAAAAATCTCTGTCTGGATCGAAAATGGTAGCTGATAAATATTTGCCATCTGGACTAAGTCTCAAGTCCACAATCTGATTATCAGGTGTCAAGGCGAGGAAAACTTCTTTATTTCCTTGTATATTTCTCGATATGATTGAATTAACTTTTTCTGTTTTGTGTTGATAATAAACCAGACCCTCATCATTAACAACTGGAAAAGCCCCTTCACCAAGCCTGATTTTTTTTCTAGTTTCTGTATCGTATAAAGTCACCAATGGAGCTAATCTCCCATATTTATGCCTAGTTACTCTTGTAAAAACTACATATCTACCGTTGGGACTAATATCTGCTTCATTGAACCAACCTGCATTTTCTATAACTCTCCAATTATCTATATGGAACTTATCCACTGCGAGACTATCAGCATTCAAAGAACCATGTATTAGGCTCGTAAACCTCTGATTTTCAGATAATCTGACTGCTGCGAGTATTTGGTCTGTCTTTATCACAAAATCTAAAACCTGCATATTTGTTTTCAAGGTAGTTATACTATTTACAGATAAAACTTCAGAAAAAGTATCTGTATGCATCAGTTTTTGCACATAAGTCTCCCCAAAATACCATGTATTAATATATCGTGACCATTCTTCCCAGATGTCCTCAAAAGATTTTTTGTAGACTTCTTTAAAAGCCTCACTAAAATTAAATAATTTCCATTTATCTCTTGATTTTATTAGCTTAATTAGTTTTTCTTCTCCATAAAACTCAGATAGATATTTAACAAAAGCAAAACCGCTGGCATACATAAAATTTCCTTCCCAATAGGCATTTGAACTTCCTTGATTTCGCGAAAAAGAATAAGTCCGCAAAAACTTATCGCCTCTATTTAGCCCCCAAGGCTCGCCACTAAAAAACATAGCATAACCCTCATGTAATTCCATTGGAAATTTCAATTGTGAAATTGGTAAAAACATAGAAAGCCAATCATTTAAGGTATACATAACAAACCAATGCACCAATTCATGGGGAATGACTTTTTCAAGCCATTTTTGATCGCCAGTAAACATTTTCACAAAATCATTACTATCAGCCCAAATAAATATATAATGGTCAAGCAAAGCAGCTCCATTTGTAATATCATCCTGATCAGAGAGAAAAATCAAGATTTCTTTACTGGGAATTATATCAAAAGTTTTTATCAAGACATTGTAGGTAGAGTCTGCTATTGCTATCGCTCTGAGAGCAGTTTCTTGTAAACCATCATTGTAAACAACACGAACTTGCTCTGTTTTCACCTCAAACCATTTTAAATCTGCTCTATTGCGACCATTGAAGAGACTGAAAGCACCTAGTGAATACAAAGACACACAAATAAAAGAAAATATAATTATTAGGATAAATTTCCTATTTATATTAGACAATTTGGTTATACCCATATCAAATTCCTTAAAAAAAAATCATTTATTAACCATAAAAAAAGAAATACCAATTTTGTCAAGAAATATAATAAAAGTTGGATTCAAAACCTTTTTTATCTACTTTAGTAATTAATGAAATAGGTAAAAATAAAAAACAATTGACAAATGTGATAAAAAAAAAAAATTGTAACTATGATATAAAAAATATTTAAATGAATAAATAATTCAGACTTGATGACAAAAAAAAGAAAATTAAACTCACAGAGGTGAATAAATGAAAAAATCTTTAATTAGGGTTAGGATGAGTTCATCCGATGCTCATTATGGCGGTAATTTGGTTGACGGGGCTAAAATGCTTCAGCTTTTTGGAGATATAGCTACAGAATTGAATATCATACATGATGGAGACGAAGGTTTGTTTGTAGGGTATGAAAAAATAGAGTTTCTTGCCCCAGTTTATGCAGGAGATTATATTGAGGCAGAAGGTGAGATAATAAAGGTCGGTAATACATCAAGAAAGATGTCTTTTGAAGCAAGAAAAGTGATAAGACCTTTACCAAATATTAATGATTCTGCAGCTGAATTGATAGAAAGTCCCATAATAGTTTGTCGCGCAACTGGAACTTGCGTAGTTCCAAAGGATAAACAAAGATATGAAGTGAGCTGATAAAATAATGAAGAATTTTATTTTTTATTCAACTATACTGGATTTATCGAATTAATAAAAAGGAGATGTAAATGCATTTTGAATTATCAGAAGCTCATAAGATTTCTCAAAGGATGTTTCGAGATTTCGCATTAAATGAGATAAAACCTCTAGCAGCAATTATAGATGAAGAGGAAAGATTTCCTACTGAAAATTTGCCAAAACTGGCTCGCTATGGTTTTTTGGGTATACCTTTTCCTAAAGATATCGGAGGTCAAGGAGCAGACAATCTTTGTTATGCTATCGCAGTTGAAGAATTGTCCAAAGTATGTGCAGCAACCGGTGTGATAGTGTCTGCTCATACTTCCTTGTGTGCCTCTCCAATTTATGATTTTGGAACAACTAAGCAAAAAGAAAAATATCTGATACCATTGGTTCAAGGCGATAAGTTGGGTGCATTTGGACTAACAGAGCCAAATGCAGGGACTGATGCAGCAGCACAACAAACTCTTGCAGAAAAAAAGGAAGATCATTATTTACTAAATGGTTCAAAAATTTTCATAACTAATGCTGGTCCTGCTGATATATATGTAGTGATGGCAATGACAGATAAAACTGTTGGCACAAGAGGCATATCAGCATTTATAGTAGAGAAAGGAATGCCGGGTTTTACTATAGGTAAAGCAGAAAAGAAATTAGGAATAAGAGGCTCAGCAACATGCGAGTTGATTTTTGAGAATGTTAAATTGCCTATAGAAAATCTACTCGGTCAAGAAGGTAAAGGTTTTAGTATAGCAATGAAAACCCTTGATGGCGGCAGGATAGGAATAGCATCTCAGGCTTTAGGTATAGCACAAGGCGCAATGGATGAGACAATAAAATATACAAAAGAACGAAGACAATTTGGAAAATCTATATCCTCATTCCAGAATACTCAATTTCAACTAGCCGATATGCAAACCAAGATTGACGCAGCTAGATGGCTCGTTTATCATGCCGCATGGCTTAAAGACCAAAAAAAACCGTTTTCCAAAGAAGCAGCTCAAGCAAAGTTATTTTCCTCTGAAACAGCAATGGAAATAACAACAAAAGCAGTTCAATACTTCGGTGGCTACGGTTATACAAGAGAATATCCTGTAGAAAGGATGATGCGAGATGCCAAAATCACAGAGATTTACGAGGGAACTTCAGAAGTGCAAAGAATGGTGATAGCCGCGAGCATATTGAAATGAAGTTTTGGGAAAAGAATTTAAAACAGTAAAAGATACTTTAAAAGAGAGGTAAAATATGAAATATGAATACAAAACATGGTTGTATGATCCACGGGATGCAAAGGGTCAAAATCAAGCTATTTTTGTAGAAAACAAGATAAACCAAATGGCATCAAGTGGCTGGGAATATATGAATAGCCTAGCAACAGGTGGTCACACCTTTGCTCTGTTGGTTTTTCGAAAACTCAAAGATTGATATAACAGTTTACATTGTAATGAGTTGTATCAAATCATAAGAGAAATGATATAGGATATAGACAAATAGAAGAATGGAGAAATAATTTATGAACATAATTGTTTGTATAAAGCAAGTTCCTGACACCACTGAAGTAAAAATAGACCCCAAAACAGGAACACTGATAAGGGAAGGCATTCCTGTGATAATAAATCCAGATGATAAAGCAGGCATAGAGGCAGCTATAGCATTGAAAGAGATCTATGGTGGACAAGTGACGGTACTCTCTATGGGACCACCACAAGCAGAATCAGCGTTAAAAGAAGCATATGCAATGGGTGCTGACAAGGTCTTTTTATTAACAGATAGGGCGTTTGCTGGTTCAGACACTTATGCTACATCATTAGCTTTAGCATACGCAATAAAAAGTGACAAATTAAAAATCAGTAAAAATGAGATTAAAGAATCTCAAATTTGTTTTGACCTTATAATATGTGGTAGGCAGGCGATTGATGGTGATACAGCTCAGGTAGGCCCTCAGATAGCCGAGCATTTGGGGCTCCCTCAGATTAGCTATGTAACTGAGATAGAAAAGCAAGATAAATATTTGATTGTAAAAAAAGTATTTGAAGATGAATATCAAAAAATACGAATTAAAATGCCTTGCTTGTTGACTGTTCTAAAAGAAATGAACCAACCAAGATATATGACTATCAGTAGAATATTTGACATTTGTCAAAAACCAAATATAGAGAGTCATAAGATAAATACTGTTGAAACAATATCTATCAAGGACATCGGACTCGAACCAGAAAGAACAGGTTTAAATGCCTCTCCCACAAAAGTAAAAAAAACTATGACTAAAGGAGCAAAATCAGCAGGAAAAGTTCATGAATGTGACGCAAGAGAAAGTGCAAAGCTGATAGTAGATAAACTGAAAGAAAAATTTATAATTTAAACCACAAAATAAACTTCTTTTAAGAAATATTTATTTTTTTTCGTAGCGTAGCTCAAATTGAACATCGCTTTCACCAATATTAGCGATATAAGTAAGATATTCCGCTGCGGCACTTTTGAACGAAGGTAAGTTTATTTTTAGACTTTCTTTCCCTCAATGTCATCAATATCTTTCATTATAGTCTCTGTTTTTTGTAAAACCTGAATTATTTTCTGATAATGAATTACATCATCATAAGACAATGCTTTTCCTTTCCTGTCTTTGAGCCATTTTTGAGCGGGTTGGTAGCCTCCGATGTAAAACTCCCAAGCTACCAATGGAACATTGTCGAAATATTGTGTTTCGTTGATGTAAACCTTTCCTATTTCGTCATCTATGTTTATATATTTTGGTTTATCGATTGAATTGTCACCAGCAATATTAAAATTCGCTATTTGATAGTCAGACTGAACTCCATCCATCAGATGAAGTTTGCGTAATCTCCTACCAACTTTTACATAATGCCAAAACTCATCTGCATTTACAGGATATGGAACTCTTGGAAAATCTATTTTGAGGAACTCTTTATATTTTTCTCTGTATGATGGAGAATGTAAGCGAGCGTAGATATAATCGAATATATTTATTGGGGTTAGTTCGTTATTTTCATCGGAAATTGCGTAAGAGAAGAATTGTTTTGTAGTTACGCTCTGTTTACCTATATGATTTGCTATTTTTTGTACTATAGCCATATTCATGTTAGGCTGTGCGAATTTATTTTCTTTCTCTGGTTTAAAGTAAAGGGGGAATGAATATCCGATTTCAGAGGTATTATTTGAAACATAGCTTGATTCTACAATATTTCTGTGAACAAAACAATGATGAAACTCACCTGCTTTTTGTTGCCTGCATAACATCAGACCTACATTTGGACCATTCATAAAATGGCGCATGATATTATCTCGCATTCTCCAAATAGTGTTAGTTTCAAAATAAACCCATCTTGTGTCAAAAGGACGATAATTAATTTGAATTAATTTATTTTCATCTGGAATTATTTTAGAAATATTATTCAAAACCCATTTTGAATAATTTCTACCTAAGGAAAATTTTGTATCTAAATCATGTTTATTATACTCGTTTCTAACTAATTTATTTATTCTCTTAAATAACTCCTTTTTATCGTTATTGATAATAAAACCATCACCCATAGTAACAATCCCAGAAACATTTTTTTCCATTAGTTCATTAATTTTAAACCCTTTTTCATATTCAGATTTATTATCAAATATTTTGGGAGTGAAAAAATAAAATGGTGCTTGTGGTTCAACTTTTTTAAAGGGAACAGTGTAAAGGTTGTTATTCAATAAAAAAGTAAATTTGTCTTTTCGCTTTCCATAAAGGTCATGGTGAAAAATTTCTGCAAGTGGTGTCAACTTTCTAGTTGACGAGTCTTCCTGATTGCTATGTTCATCGCAATGACAAGAAAAGTTCGGTTTACTTTTTACAAATATATTTATCGATACACCTTGCATTATATCAAACACATTTTCATCTTTAGCCCCATCAAGGGTGATTTCTTTTTTTAGGCTACTTCCATGTAAATCGATAATATATATTTTGTCGAAACTTTTCAATAAATTCCAACGCATAGCTCTAAATGTCGGATTGTCTAAGAAACTATGATTTGTGATATAGGCTAATACTCCAGATTTGTTTTTATCAACAAAATCTTGCCCTAACCTAATAAATTTCACATAATCATCATTTAACCAATGTTTCCTTTCATTAAAATAGACACCTTCTGTATATTTATAATCGTTTATTTTTTTCAAGATCCACTCGTCTTTATTCAATGAAACTCCACTGTAAGGTGGATTTCCCAAAACTACCATTACAGGAGTATCAAGTTTTACAGTACCCGCTTCGTCAGCTTCTTGAGAAAATAATCTGTCCTGCCCACGATGTCCTTCTGAAAATTCATCCAAAGAGTTGGTAAGAAATACCCGCAATCTCTTTTCATTTTCATTAGTAAATCCTGTTTTTTCAAGTGTCCAGTTTAAGTTTAGATGTGCCATTGTATATGGTGCCATTAGGATTTCAAAACCGTTTAAGCGAGGTAGTAGATGGTCTGAAACATAACTTTGCCAAAGCCCTTGTTGACTGGAAAATTTGTGGTGTATCTGTTTTATCGTTTCTACAAGGAAAGTGCCAGTACCTGTAGCAGGATCGAGGATTTGGACTTTGTGTCCCCCCCCTACCCCCCCCCCCCCAATATGGGGGGAGAACCCCCCCCCCCTTTTGGGGGGGGGGGGGGGGGGGGGTGGGGGGATTTAACAAACACCAGACAGGA